>WLKU01000001.1 GCA_009701105.1 Actinomycetota bacterium
CGAGCACCACGTTGCGACCTTTTGGTCCGAGGGTGACACGAACAGCGTCAGCCAATTTATTCATCCCGTTTTCGAGACCTCGGCGAGCTACTTCGTCAAATGCGATGATCTTGGACATGTCATTTCCTTCCGAAAAACCTATGTGGATAAGCGTTAGCACTCTACCGCCGAGACTGCTAACTCAAACGGGGAAGCCGCCCACAGGTGGCTCGTGTGACTAACGAATCTTGTTGAGCACCACGTCTGTGCGGGTTTCGGTAGCGCCTTCACGCTGTAACCAGCGCAAGAATGCGTCCAGGCCAGCCGTGCCATCGCAGGCCACAGCCAGCGTCACATCGGATTCCCCTGTTACGTGGGCAGCCCACAACACGTCATCCCGCTTCATCAGGGCGTCATCGAACCCTTGGGTGTGAGCCATGCGGGCATCAATCACAGCTTCAAGGGTGCGGCCTAGGGCTGCCTGGTTGATATCGACCCTAAAACCCTTAATCACACCAGCTTTGGTGAGCCGGCGAACCCTTTCGGCCACGGCATTGGGGGAGAGATGCACCTTGTCACCGAGCATCTGCCATGAGATTCTGCCGTCAGTTTGTAAAATACTGAGGATTTCTCTGTCAATCTTGTCTATTGTCGCTATTTCCGTTGCCATATATCCCATTGTGCCACAAGATCAACGGTTTCGGTTGCTTATCACGCGCGATACTGAACCCATGCATAACGAAGCAACGTGGACATGGGTGCTGCTCGGTTTCGAGTTTGTCGGCATCACCGGCATGTGGCTCGTCGGCGCTCGCAAATGGTGGGGCTGGGGCATGGTGCTCACTGGCTCGGCACCGTGGCTGGCCTATGCAATCGTGTTTAACAAACCTGGTTTCATCGTGATGAGCGTTATCTGGATCACGACCCACAGTCGCAACATGATTGTGTGGCGCAAACACGCATCGGTTTCAACAATTGCCGATCGCACACCCGAACTTATTGCCGCCTAAGCAGCACTGCTGATTAACTCAGCGCAGAGTTTTCAGCCGCCAGCGACAGCAGGAATAATCGAGACCGTTGAACCAGCAGGCACTGCAGTGTTCAATCCATTCATGTAACGCACATCATCATCTGCCACAAACACGTTGACAAACTTGTGCAAGTTGCCAGTCGCATCAAACAAGCGATCAGCGAAACCTGGGTGAGCGTCGTTCAAGCCTTTGAGCACGTCGGCAAGTGTTGCGCCTTCTACTTGCACGGTTGATACTCCGCCAGAAAGCGGACGCAGGGTGGTGGGGATTCGCACGGTAACGGTCATGTCTCAAACGCTATCTGTCACTAGCCAGTTTTTGATCAGACCGAGCGCCACGAAACATATGCGGCGAGGGCCACTAATTCTTCACGGGCCACATCGGTTATTGGGGCTTGTTGAATTGCCGCAATGGCTTCGTCGGTTTTATTCGAAATCTCGGCCTCAAGCTGATCCAGCGCGCCGGTCTCACGGATCACCTGTTGAACATCTATGACTTGGGCATCGGTGAGTCGCGCATGACCAACAAGTTGCAGCACCTCCAACTGAGAAGCGTTGGCGTGTTCGGTAGCAATGGCCATCAGGGGAGTTGGTTTACCTTCACGCAAATCGTCACCAACGGGTTTGCCCGTGGTTGCCGTATCGCCAAATGCACCGAGTACATCGTCACGCATTTGAAATGCATCGCCGAGGGGGAGACCGTACGCCGAAAATGCCGTCATCAATTCGGTTGCCCGATCGGGGTTTGCAAGAACTGCACCAAGATGAAGCGGTCGCTCAATCGTGTATTTCGCACTCTTATATCTGCACACGCGCTCTGCTTTTGCACGGCTTCGTTCGCTTGTTGCTGACCCAAGCATGTCGAGGTATTGGCCGACATTGAGCTCGATTCGCATTTCATTCCACACTTGCCATGCGGCATGCGGCTCACCTTGCAACAACTGATCGGCATACACATGCACCAAGTCGCCAACCAAGATGGCAATGCCTTCACCGAAGCGTCGCGACTCGCCCGCCCATTCACTGGCTGCGTGTTGCTCCGTAAATTTGGTGTGAGTTGTTGGTTCGCCGCGACGAGTTGCAGACCCGTCCATTACATCATCATGAAACAGCGCGCATGCGTGTAGTAGCTCGAGTGCAGCACCGGCATCCACAACGCGTTGGTCTGTGGCGTCGCCACCAGCACCTACAAAACCCCATGTGCAAAATGCTGGGCGCAACCTCTTGCCACCAGTGAGCACAAGTCGGCTGATCTCGGCCAGTGGGGGACCAAGGTCTTCATCAATCTCTGTCCAACGCGCATGCTCCAAGTCGAGCAATGTGCGCAGCCTCGCGTCGACCCGCGCAGCAATGTGTGCAAGTGACTGTGGGGCCTTTGGTGCAATCATCAAAAAACTCTCTACTTAGTCAGCTTCAAGTTGTGAAACGACTTCTTCAATGCGAAGTTTTGCTTTGCCAATTCGTTCACGGCACAACTCAATCAACTGCGAAGCACGTTGCACATGTTCCGCAAGTTCGTCCACGTCAACATCATCGCTCTCAAGTTCGGCCAAGATTGATTCGAGTTCTTCAATCGCTTCTGCGTAGCCAGTGTTTGCGTCGAGCGTGCTCGCCTTTGCTGCACTTGACGCAGGCTTTTTTGTTGATGCCACTATTTTCCTTCTTTCTCAATCGATTCGATAGCGCTCATTGCAGACCCATCCGCAAATGAAGTAACCAGTTGTTGCCCAACTGACAACGTTTTGACACTGCGCACCACTTCACCCTTGTCATTGCGAGTGATTGACCACCCACGGGCCATGGTATTGACTGGGTCGAGCAGTCGCACTCGGTCGGCAATCGCCTTCACCGTCATGGTTGCAATACCAAGTACTTCTGCTGGTCGTCGTCGCACACGGTCTGCCTTCACATCCAGATTGCTTAAGGAGCGGGCGAGTGCTGTGGTCACCAGGTTTTTCACACCTATAGCCGTCTCGCTCAAATTGTGTTCTGCTGCTTGCAAGAGTTCGCTTGCGTTACTCGCGATGTCGGCCCACGCCTGTTCGGTCGCTTGCACAAACTCTTGGACCACTTCGACAACTCCTGCAGCACAAGCTGTTGGTGTTTTAAAAGCCCGATACGCAACTTCGTCTGCAATGCTGAAGTCGATTTCGTGACCAATACCTGTAAACACTGGTTTAGCGCACTTGCCAATCGCGGCCGAGATCTCTTCGGAATCAAATGCCAATAGATCAACTTTTGATCCACCGCCGCGCACCAGCATCACAATGTCGATGTCGTCACGACGGCCCATCCGCGCAATGGCATCCACAATTGTTGGCACCGCAGCATCACCTTGCACGCGCACATCATGGACAAAAATTTCAAATCCAATTCCCGAATTTTCAAGCTCATGCAATGTGTCTGCATGTGCCGCACTACCAACACTTGTGATCAGCGCAATGCGTAGCGGAACTACTGGCAGCCCCACGCGACGGTTGGCGTCATAGAGATCATTTTTCTTGAGACGTTGCACAATCTCATCGCGTTGGCCTGCCAAATCGCCGAGCGTAAAGCGAGGGTCAATGTTGGAAGCCTTGAAACTAAATGAGCCGCGCTCTGGGTAGATGTCGCCAACACCAAATAACCGAACCTTGATGCCGTCAGCAAGCGTGAGGCGATGCTGATCGAGCAACGGTTTCATTTTCTTTAAACTGAATTCCCACACCGCCACATTGAGCGAAGCCTTTTTGTCTCCACTGCGCTCGACGATATTGAAATAGGTGTGCTTGCCACGCCCGTTGAAGCCTTCAATTTCTCCCTGAACCCACACGCCTGCACCAAAAGCGTTCTTCAACACGCCATTGACTACGTCAATAAATTGGCTAACAGAAAGTGTTGGATCTTCTTCAGGCAGCAAAGTTACCTCCAGCCCGTACCTGGGATGCATAAAAACCATTGACCGCCATCAATTCATCGTGCGTACCTTGCTCGGTCACACGACCTTGGTCGAGCACCACAATGCGATCAGCATCGCGAATTGTAGAAAGTCGGTGGGCAATCACAATGGAAGTGCGGTTATGCATCGCAGCTTCAAGTGCTTGCTGCACCAACACTTCGCTTTCGTTGTCAAGATGGCTCGTTGCTTCGTCAAGAATCATCACGGCAGGATCTTTGAGCAGCAGGCGAGCAATGGCAAGGCGTTGTTTTTCACCGCCTGACAGGCGATAGCCGCGCTCACCAACCACAGTGTCGTAAGCGTCGGGGAGCGACGCGATTACGTCATGAATCTGTGCCTGTTTGCAGGCGTTAACCATCTCTACGCTCGTTGCATTTGGTCGGGCATACAACAAATTGGATTTGATGGTTTCGTGAAACATGTGTGGGTCTTGAGACACCACACCAATGGCCGCGCGCAACGAAACACCCGTCAGGTCGCGCACATCATTGCCATCAAGACGTACAACACCGCCTGTCACGTCGTACATGCGTGCAATCAACATGGCAAGCGTGGTCTTGCCAGCGCCACTAGTGCCCACGATGGCCACGGTAGAGCCGGCGTCAACGCGCAACGACACGTCTACTAATACATCGGTATCGGGGTCCGAACCCTGCATCACACCAGCCAACTCGAGCGAAGCAATCGACACACTTGCGCCCGGTGGGTAACGAAATGCAACGTGATCAAACTCGATATTGCCAAGCGGTTTAACAATGTCGATCGCTCGAGGTCGATCTGTAATTGCAACTGGTGCATCAAGCACTTCAAATACGCGTTCAAAACTCACGAGTGCAGTCATCACTTCGAGCCGAGCATTGGTAAGGCCGGTGAGTGGTTGATAAATGCGCTGTACAAATGCGGCCATGGCAACAAGAGTGCCGATGGTGATGCCGCCAGAGATCACCATAAATGCCCCTACGCCATAAATGGCAACGGCACCAAGCGCACCAACCAAACCAAGCGCTACAAAAAATACACGGCCATACATGGCGCCAGTGATACCGATGTCGCGAACGCGCGATGCACGACCACTAAAGGCATCCACCTCTTCGCGGTGTCGACCAAACAGTTTGACGAGCATTGCACCTGAAACATTGAACCTCTCGGTCATTTGCGTATTCATCGACGCGTTAAGTCCCATTTGTTCACGCGAGATATTTTGCAGTCGCACGCCCACACGACGGGCGGGAATGATAAACACGGGCAACACCACAAGCGACAGCACAGTAAGCCGCCACTCAAGCGCGAGCATGGCACCGAGCGTTGTCACCAACACCACCACGTTTGATACAACACTGCCAAGTGTGCCGGTTACTGCAGTTTGTGCGCCAACCACGTCATTGTTTAGTCGACTGATCAGCGCACCCGTTTGTGTGCGCGTAAAAAAGGCGATCGGCATATTCTGAACCTTGTCGAACAATGCAACGCGTAAGTCGTAGATCAGGCCTTCGCCAATGCGCGACGAATACCACCGCTGCACGATCGACAAAATCGCGTCGCCCATCGCAACGACAACCAAAATAATTGTCAAAACAACAATGCGTCGTTTATCTCCAGCAGGAATGGCTGTGTCAACGATGGTGCGAAACAACAGCGGGGGAATAAGTGCAATTGCGGCGGCAACAAGAATCGAAATCAGAAATCCAATAATCGAGCTCGAATATGGTCGAGCAAATACCACTACTCGGCGCATCGATGAACGGTTCACTTTCGTGCCCGCAATTGCCGATTTGTCACCAGGTATGAGGTGGTGTGGGCCCATTCGCATGATGTCAGGCTAAGGCAATGTCGCTGGTTCGCTCGTGCGCGTGACAAGTCTTCTTCTAGGCTGAATCAATGAAATCTCACACGCTGGTGTTGCACAAATTCACTCGCGTTGCAGTAATTACGGCATTGCTCGCACTTGCCGGCTGCGGCTCAAGTGGCACGCCAGACTCGGCCTCAGAGAACTCAGCGCCAACTACTAGTGCGGCTCCATTTGTGCCAGCAAGTTTTGTCTGGAAAGCCTGCGACGATTCCGCATCGACAACTTCGGTTCAGTGCAGCACACTAGAAGTTCCATACGACTACGACAATCCATCCGCAGGCACATTTTCGCTCTACGTCAAGTTGCGCCCTGCCACAAACCCTTCGCTTCGCATCGGCTCAATGATGGTCAACCCAGGTGGCCCTGGTTTCGGCGGTAGTGCACTCGCGGACGATTCGTCGTATTACTTCAGCACTGACCTCACCGACCATTTCGACATCATTGCGTGGGACCCACGTGGAACGGGCAAGAGCACTCCATCTGTTGATTGTGTTGACGACTACGACCAATACTTTGGCATCGACTCTCCGCCAGATACCCCGGAAGAAAAACAAGCGCTGATCGATGCTTCACAGGCATTTAATGACGAGTGCATGGCCAACTCTGGTGAGATTCTCCCCTATATATCGACGCAAGCAAGCGCAACCGATATGAACAGCATTCGCCAAGCATTGGGTGAAGACAAGATTTCGTATTTCGGTTTTTCGTATGGCTCAGAACTCGGCGCAACTTGGGCCACCATGTTTCCGCAAACCGTTCGCGCAGCGGTGTTGGATGGAGCGGTTGATCCTCGCGCAACTTCTGCCGAAGAAGGAATGGCACAAGCCAAGGGCTTTGAAAGCCAACTCGCCACCTTCCTCGCTGCGTGCAGCAAAAACAAAGCATGTGAGTTTTATAACGGCGGAAGATCAGAGGCTGCGTTCGACTCACTGATTCTTGACCTCGATGCCAAACCACTTGTGGTGAGTGCCGACCGCACGCCAGTTACACAAGGCGTCGCCTTTACTGCAGTTGCTCAAGCAATGTATTCCGACTACTACTGGCCGCAACTTGAAAAGGCACTGGCCGATGCACGGCAGGGTGACGGCGCTGGACTACTCAAGTTGTACGACGATTACTATCAGCGCAAAGACGACGGTAGCTACGGCAACGAGCTTGAAGCCTTTCTTGCAATCTCGTGTTTAGATGACCCAGGCGCAACAAGCATCAAGGAAGTTGACGATGCAGTACAAGGTTTTATCGCTGTTGCTCCCCGACTCGGCGCAAACTTCGGCTACGGCTACTCGTGCGCGCTCTGGCCAGTGAAACCGGCAGTGAAAGTCGGAGTCACTGGTAAGGGTGGCGGCCCAATTGTCGTGATTGGCACAACAGGCGACCCTGCAACTCCATTGGCTTCAACACGCAAGATGGCTGCAGCACTTGAACAAGGCATCTTGTTGATTGTTGAAGCCAATCAACACACTGGGTACGGTGCCAATGACTGCATCAACACCGCAGTTGATTCATACCTCATTGATTTGACTGTCCCTGTCAGCGAAACGACCTGCAGCAGCTAGCTTGCCTGAGAACTAGGCGAGGCTCACCAAGTCGAGCCACTCGTTGCTGAAATAATCCACTTGGCCGTCGGGCATGAGCAAAACTTTCGTTGGAGCAAGTTGCTCCACAAATTCGGTGTCGTGGCTCACCAAAATAATTGCACCCTTCCATGCCGACAAAGCATCAGCAACTGCTTGGCGACTCGGTGGATCAAGGTTGTTCGTTGGCTCATCCAAAAACAGCAAGTTGTTGCGACCAACCATGAGCATGGCAAGCGCAAGCTTGGTTTTTTCTCCACCCGACAACGTTGCGGACTCTTGAAAGACCTTGGTGCCCGACAGCCCAAACATGCCAAGCATGCCGCGCAAGTCTGTTTCGGTGAGCCCGAGGCGCACCGGCGCATGCCTGCGCATGTGATCAATCAGTGACGCTTCGGGGTCAAGGTTGTCATGCTCTTGGGCAAAATATCCGGTTGTCACTTGATACCCAAACTCCACTTCGCCACCATCAGACTTGCTCTCGCCCGCAAGCATTCGTAGCAGTGTTGTCTTGCCGGCGCCATTGAGACCAAGCACCAACAAACGCTCACCTCGACCCAAGTCAAAACTCACATCATGAAAAATGTCTGGGCCACCAAATGTTTTGCGCAGCCCCGTTGCCGTGATCACTGTTTGTCCAGCGGTCGGTGGCTCAGGGAAACGAACTTTAAGTTTCTTATCTTTTGTTGGGCCTTCAACTTTGGTGTCTTCAATACGAGCGATGCGCTTTTCAATGCTGTGGGCCATTGCAGCCTTCGAGGCCTTGGCACCAAAACGATCAACTACGCCCTGCAATCGTGCCATTTCTTTTTCTTGCATCGATGCTTTCTTGGCACGTCGTGCTTCGTCGGCTGCACGCGATGACAAATACTGGGTGTACGTACCGCGATATTCAACAATTGATCCAACAGATTCTTCTTGTGGTCTGTCTAGATGCAATACACGTGTGATTGCTTCGTCCAGCAACTCCAAGTCGTGGCTAATCACCAACAACGCTCCTCGATACTCGCGCAAAAAACCTAAGAGCCACGTTTTCGCATCGATATCCAAGTGGTTGGTTGGCTCGTCTAGAAGCAACGTGTCGCTACCAGCAAACAAAATTCGTGCCAGTTCGACTCGACGGCGCTCGCCGCCCGACAAAACACCAATAGATGCGTTCAGTCGATCGGGTTTTAGCCCCAACCCAGCAGCGATCGAACGTGCCTCGCTCTCTGCCGCATAACCACCCTTCGACGAAAACTCGTCTTCGGCTTTTGAAAACTTTGCGATGTTCTGTGGCGTCGGCGACTCCTCCATCGACAAACGCAACTTTTCAATGCGCACCAAGTCTTCGTCAATATTGCGACCAGACAAAACATGTGAGATAGCAGTGTGTGACTCACGTGCGCCAGGAATCTTTGGGTCTTGGGGCAAATACCCAAACCCTCCCTTGCGCAATACTTTGCCGGCGTGCGGCTCTACTGCTCCACCGAGCACCTTGAACAACGTGGTCTTACCAGCGCCGTTGCGCCCCACCAAGCCTGCTTTGTCGCGCGGCATCACAGTGAAGGATGCATCTTCTACAACCATGCGTCCGCCAATTTCGACAGAGAGACCTTGGACTTGTAGCACCCACTAAGAGTGTCAGAGGTATGACCCACCAACAACCTGTAACAAAGAAATATGGCGGAAGGGGTGGGATTTGAACCCACGGTGGGCCTAAACCCACGACGGTGTTCGAGACCGTTCCATTCGTCCGCTCTGGCACCCTTCCGTTTTGGAAGGCTATCGGCGTTAGTCGGACGTGCGCTTTTGAGCGAAAAACTCTTTCAACAACAGCGTTGCCTCACGCTCACAAACACCATGTTTCACGATTGGGTTGTGATTAAGGCGAGGATCGCTACACACGTTGTACAAGCTTGATGTTGCCCCGCCTTTAAGGTCGGCTGTCGCATACACCAATCTTTCGATACGAGCATTAATTAGTGCACCTGCACACATCACGCATGGCTCCAGTGTCACGACGAGCGTGCAATCGTTCAGTCGCCAGCGACCGAGTGCGGTGGCTGCATCGCGTAATGCAAGTATCTCTGCGTGAGCAGTTGGGTCGCCCGTTGCTTCGCGTTCGTTATGACGAGCCACAATGATCTGGCCTTCGTGCACAACAACAGCACCGACCGGCACATCGCGGGAGTTACTGGCCAATTGTGCTTGTTGCAAAGCAACTTGCATGGCCTGTTCGTCACTGATACTCATGGCGGAGGAGGTGGGATTCGAACCCACGGAGACTTGCGCCTCACACGCTTTCCAAGCGTGCCGATTCGGCCGCTCTCGCACCCCTCCTTGTATTACGTGTGAAGGTTATCGCCGATCAATCAAGGGTTGTTCAGCGATATCGTTACATCACGTCTCCGTCGAGTGAGGTGACGGTCGGGTCCTGTGCAACGGACGCCCGAGAATCAGGTCAGAGTCGGAAGACAGCAGCCTTCATCGGAAACGTTTGAGTGCCGCAGACCACCTGGCCGTCACTTCAGTCGGCGGAAGTGGAAAACCAACTCACCTCTCAACCCATTATTTAACAGCAAATATATTCAGACTGTTTAGAAAATTCTAAGAAACTCAGCGAACTAATCAATAATTTTAGAAATAAAATTCGATTTACAAATATAATTTAGGTATTCCCATAAGAATGATCATTGTGCGTCACAGCGTAGTTTTTTCGTGTTCTATTATCACCATGTAGTGAAGAGCAATTAGCAACATCAAGATGACGGGAGTCACCAGAATTGAAATGCTTACCGACGAATCAATATGTGGCGAAGAACTACCGAGACTTATAAATGACTTCGGAACTAGAAGCAGAGCAAAAAAAACCAAATTAATTTTTTGTATCAAAGAAGCAGCCGTTGGTCGGACACCGTGAACAAGCATCCCACAAGCCATAATGTTTAACAGTTTGTAATCCGCCGACACCCAAGGAAGCAAACACGAAGCAATAATCAGTGGGTAATACGCATCAATTCCAGAAACGCGTAAACGTAAATTCAGATATAGAATAAATCCAAGAAATCCAACCGCAAACAGCAAATATGCAAAAGTAAACCAATCTGGAATTTCATTTATTGTCCGATACAAAATATATTTAATCAGTCCAAATAAGCTATGACCAAATGGGAGACCAAAATTTTTATCTACCATTGTGTTCTGATAATGAAGATAGTTTTCGAATGTGGCGAATGGTCTGTCTAATGGGCTAATGCCATAAAATCGTCGAATAAACAACGAAACAACCAACATTAAACTTGCGCAAACACTCGTCACACGAGCAAAATCTGCCCAACGTCTTTTGATGAGATACCACGGAAGAATAAATGCAGCCCATGGTTTAACACAAATTGAAAGCGCTAAGGCGATTGATGAAATTTTTGGCTTGTCGCTATCTGTCACTAAGGCAACCATTAGAAAAACCGCACTTAGCCACTCTAGATTTCCGCGATCAAGGCAAAAAATTACTGGATAGGAAAAACATATTAAAGCTGACACCTTTATTAATAAGTTTTTTATACTCGGAGAAACTTTTTTTAATGACCAGTAGAACGCGATTACAAGTGAAACAAGTGAGCAGATTTCGTATATTACTAAGGCCGTTTTTTTCCCTGGAATCAATCCAAAAATGAAACTGGTTAAATCCCAAATTGGCTGCAGTGACGGGCCAGTTTCCGCGCGCACATAATCAAGGCTTTCAGCTCCATAGCGCAAATTCCACTGAGCGTAATTTTTGTAAAAATCTCCAAATCTCTCGTCTGGTCTGAATAAAAATGTATTGAACGGATATCGAGAATCGGATCTAAAAGCAATATAGAATAAAAAGGCTAACAGTGTCCCTTTTACACAGAACTCAGTCAGCCGATCAATTGGTCTGTGTGTTGCCATGTTTTTCTTCCCTCTCCAAAACAATAAAATTACAGAACGAGAGATTTAATAGCCAGGTTCCCGCAGTCCGACATCAAAAGTATCGGTAAACTATCAAATTCCAGTTCAGAACACGTTTGATGATCGCAGACAGTTGCAAGGTTAGACCAAATTAATAACGATATTCTTGCGAGACATATAAATCATCACATATCACTATGTGGTTCACCCAACTGAATCACGAAACTAAATTCGTACACTGTCACATTAAAACCTGACATCTCAGACAGCCCACCGATTTCTTGTGTTTATTAACTTTGCCAAGTAACAATAGTATTTCCATTATCTTCTTTTATCTGCAGACAAGGTGTATCACAATTACCATCAAAACTTATGTTATTCGGAGGATGCTCAATCTGGTTAAACACTGAACCATAGGCAAATACCCAACCGTTAAATCCAATCAACGTTACATTATACGCGGCTAAAGGCTTATCCATCGAAGACACTTGAAGCAATATGTTATTTACCTCGGCTCGATTTACTTCAAATTTATCAATATTGTTCAGATTGCAAATATTATTTGCGACGTATGCGAAAACAATTAGGCAAAGGTACAAGACTGTAAGCCTTTTTTCTCTCAAGACACCGATAATGGAACAAACAACGATTAACAGTAATATTTCACTGCCAAACAACCATCTCCCTTCAATCCTGGATTTAACTGTAGAAGCCATTAAGATCAAGCAACCAGAAATTAATAATTGAAAGTAAATGAAACTATAGAATTTGTTTCTGTCCCGGTTTGCGATCTTGCTGTCTGCAAATTCGGCATTGTTTAATCCAATTACTTTTCGAACACAGAAATAAACAACTACACATAGAATAAGAACTACAGCTATTCGAAGTGGTCCAAATATTTGATGATTCGGATAGATGGAATTCCCATCGGTGCCAACCAACAATTTTTTCAATGCCAGAACGAAATGATCTAAAATCCATAAACCATAAGTTCTAGAAAACTCTTCTTCCCCTCCTCCTCTTAGCGGATTGTTTTGAGATAATAACTCGACAGCAATATAAATGACTGTTGTACCCCAAAGTATGAAATATGTTGACTTTTTGTAATTCCAATTTGTCAGAACCAGCCACAAAGGAGTCACGATGCACACAATTAGATAGCGCTCATGAGTTAAAGCAGCAAGGGAAAAAAAGAGATTTAGTAGAAAAAGATGTCTTCCTGTGAAACCAGTGTTCACCGCTCTTGCGTAAGTCAAACATCCCAAAAGCATAAAAAGTATCGCCATTAACTCCAATAGGCCATGTATGCGGTTTTGTGCATACCATGAGAACCTGGACATTGGAACTATCACCGCAACTATTAAGGCTGCTAAGAAATTCCCATTCAATCGGTAAACGATCAAACCAGATACGGTAGCTACCACTGAAATTAGTAGAAGCAACACGATCATTACGGTGGATGTATTTAGGCCGAATATTTTCGACACTGCATAAAGCACAAAAGTGAACACTGGTCGCCATTTGCCTTGCATATCAATGTCAATAAATGAATGCAAAAAGGAATTTGCATATCCACCGGGTTTGTTGTGTGCTTCTAAAAGCAAATAGTCATCTCCATAGAAATATCTATAGGATTTGGCGATGCGGAATACGCTCAGAGGTACCAAACTTGCAGCAAACAAAGAAGCTGGAACAGCAAATTTGTTGAGCTTCATTTTCTGAAAGAACATGGTTTAAACCTTTGAAGATAAATCTTTTTCTATGTTAGCGCAAAAGGCTTCACTTTATTGCAAAGAAACTTTTCTGGAATACAATACATTCGCCAGCAATCAAAGCACGCTCTGGCAGTTTCGTAACTGTGTTCGCAATTATGTGAATCCGTCTCCGTCGAGTGAGGTGACGGAGGCGCAGGACTATCCAACATACTTTTTAACTGCCCAATCAAAATTATAATAGAAATTGGACAATTAACCTCAAACAGCATCCCCTGGACGCGCCAACTTTTTGTTGACTGAATTAACGGAGTCTCGAAATTCCCCTACATGCGACAAACCTTTAAACTAGTCCATGCAGCAGATTCTTCACATTTGGTTACATCAAATATTTGGTGAGTAATTACTGGTACGATAATCGTTGTGCGAATACTTGTAACTGGAGCAGCAGGATTTATTGGTTCGCACATTGCAAGCTCTCTGATACAGAATGGGAACACAGTTGTTGGGCTTGATTCTCTCTCAAGCGTTCTTTATCCAAGTTCAATAAAAGCAGCCAGAATAAACGAACTTTCCAAATTTAAGGAATTCAATTTCTACCATCTAAATTTGGCCACTGATAAACTTGACGGGATTATTGGTCAAATAGATGCAGTTATTAATGAAGCTGCACTACCAGGTCAAATTTTGAGTTGGGATCACTTTGAATCGTATGTTCAAAGTAATCTTACAAGTGTCGATCGAATCATTCATTTTTGTCTCAGCAGAAATGTCCCAAAACTAATTCAAGCTTCAACTTCGTCTGTATACGGTGTTAATGCAGTAGGTGGTGAGGGCCAAGCAATGCGACCAGCATCTCCCTATGGGGTAACTAAACTCGCGGCAGAATCACTTCTGAATGCGTACCAACAAAACTTTCCACTCAATTTCTCAACTGTTCGGTACTTTTCAGTCTACGGTCCATCCCAAAGACCAGATATGGGTATTTATAAGTTTATTGAGTCAATATCTTCAAAGAAACCAATAAAAGTTTTTGGAGATGGACTTCAGCGTCGAGACTGCACATTTGTTGGAGATATTGTGAATGGAACAATATCTGCGATGAAAAATGGGCGTGCCGGTGCGGTCTACAATTTGGCCGGTGGAACCAATTTAACTGTTTTAGAGATTATCAATTTATGTGGAAAAATTATTGGCCATGAGCCCATAATTGAATTTGTCAAAAGACCAGTTGGTGATCAATTGCTCACATCAGGAGATTATTCAATGGCTACAAGTGAGTTGTCATACTCCCCGCAATATACATTCGAGGAAGGTTTGCGCTTGCAGGTGGCATGGCAGCTAAAATGATTCTGCCAACTAATTATTGTCTCATTCACATGTGCTTAAGTTAATCGTATGTGTTCCAATCAGTTCTACAGCGCACAATTCCATAGTTTGGAAACTCATGACTATCCCAATTCGAATTACTCTCCACTTTAGAAAAATGGTTAAGCATGACCGAACTTAGTGTCATCATCCCAGTTTTTAATGAATCCGAAAGTATTGCACTATTTGTTGAGGAAGTTTCAAAAGCGATCAACGCAATATTTGACACTGATCAATATGAAATAATCATTGTGGACGACGGATCAACTGACAAAACTGGAGCGATCTTATCCCAAATAGATGTGGCGACTGTTTTGACTTTTCGAAGAAACCAAGGTCAGTCAGCTGCAATGAAAGCTGGTCTTGACCATAGTTCGGGAAGACTAATCGCCTTTCTTGACGGAGATGGACAAAATGACCCAACTGATATTCCTAGCCTGATAGACGAATTAAATCTCACTGGAAACGATTTGATATGTGGGTGGAGAATTCGTAGACAGGATCCGATAATCAAGAAAATAGTATCTAAGGGCGCATATAAACTCAGACAGTTACTGATAAAAGACGGAGTTCACGATAGTGGTTGCACTTTGAAAGTCGGTAAAAGAGATGCACTGATGTCGATACAACTACATGGCGAATTACACCGTCTTATTCCGGCACAAACCATGCTTTCCGGTTTCAAGGTCTCAGAAGTGAGGGTTAATCATCGTCCTCGGCAATTTGGAAAAACTAAATATACTTACTCAAGAATTATTAAGGGTTTTATTGATATCGCTCATACTTGGTTTTGGAAAAAGTATGAATCCAGACCATTGCATTTTTTTGGAATCGTCGGCGGCTCGCTCATTGTAATCGGCTTAGCGTCTGGGATATCTGCAGTGGTAATGAATGTCATTGGACTTCAACTATGGCGCTATTCGTTGCCCATACTCACAATTCTTTTAATTCTAACTGGAACTCAAATTATATTGACTGGCCTAATTGCAGATCGACTTTTTCGGATTCAATATTTAGTGTCGAAGCAACCCAGATACGCAATTTCTAAAATTAAGCCTGCTGTTACTTCCGAGCAATAACTATCATTCTTGATGGGACATTGCGGACAAAAGTCATGGTTACCAATTTCGCAATAAAAATAGAAATCGGCTTTGGTATTCTAATCAGGATTCGTCTAAATTGAGATCCACTTAATCCCAAGGTCCTAAATTCATACTCAATTGATCGCAAATAATCAAGTGGTACGTTTTCATTTTTGTACACTATTTCAGAAAAACCGACAGAAGTCAGCAGGTCCAGCAATCCCGCCTTCGAAAAATGAAAACGATGTCGTGGAATATCCAAGTTAAACCAGTTTGCTCCGAACTTTTGAAATTCCGAACTATCAAATCTTGGTATTTTGATGAAAAGTACCCCACCAGGTCTTAAACCGTTCTGATAAATGTTGTTCAAAACGCTAACCGGAGAGGATAGATGTTCTAGCACATGTCTCATAATTATTAAATCGTGTTGCAATTCGAATTTCACACTCTCTGCCGGTGTACCGTCTAACGAAATTCCAAATTGCTCAGCAGCTCTACGCCGCCCAGTTGCCCCAGGTTCGACACCTGAAACCAGGCATCCCAAGTTCTTAAATTTCTTTAAAAACTCACCGCTCCCAGACCCAAACTCAAAGACAAGTGCATTATTGTTTAATTCACTCCCCAAAACCTTTTTAAGGCTTCGGATATCCAATCTGTGTTTGATTTCAGTGAGAAATTGCAAAAATCCTTTTCGCACAGAAAAAGGTTCGTAATCCGAATTGTAGAGGTTTTCTAACTCTGCCTCGCATAATTGCGGAAAAGTTTGGCCAATACCACAATTAATGCATTTCCAAAGGGAGTGTTGTTCTCCTGACACACCTTCTTGTAAATCTGTTAAACAATCAAACATCAGATCCAATCGCGCATTACAGAATACGCATTGCGCGCCGTTAGCGTTAATCGCGGATAGATTCATAAACCATCTCAATTCGCTTGCCGACTTGTTCCCATGTTAGATTTTCCACCACACGATCCCTGGCTAATAAACCCATTTTTTTTGCTTCATCAGGGTTTTCAAGCGCAAACTGTATTTTCTTAGCTAGATCCGATACAGACTTCAAATCTGCATAGATTCCGGTTTCTCCAAGAATTTCTCTTGAGACCGGTCTGTCAAACGCAATGGTCGGAATGGCCATGGCCATGTAATTATAAAGTTTCCCATCACCTTCTGTGAGGGAAATTTTTGGTGCAACTGCAAGGGTTGCAAGTGATAGATATCGCGGAATGTCAAAATAGTTAATTCTTCCCAAGAAATGACACCTACTTTCAATACCCAGGTCCTTGGCTATTTGTCGATATTTTGTAATGTTTGGGTAACCGACTATTATAAATTCAACTTTTTCAACGTGGCTTGCCACAATCTGAAAAGACTGCAACATGATATCAACACCTTGATACTCTTCAAGTAAACCCATAAAAAAGACACGTGGAGTTTGCTCATTCATCTCTAACTCCTCTAAAAGTTCTAGATTCGTGACTTGTGGTTTAAAACGATCAACATCAACACCGTCAAGGACATTAAATACGTTTTTATCGTCATTCAGAAGCGAAGTAAAATTTTCTAACATTGTGGCTGATTGAGTGATGACTGGAAACCAAGAAAGAATTTTCTTCTCAAGTAAACCAAGCGCTCGACATGGGATCGATCCCCTCTTCACAAAGCCATGTTGTACGCACTCTCCAACTAATGAACCCTGAATATCTGCGACAATTGGTATATGAGGATAAAATAAATGACAGAATTTTGCTATTACTGCACCTTCGTGTAGATGGGCATGGATTATTTGAGGATGTTCTCGTTGCACTGTTCGCAAAACTAGAAATGCCAAAACTGGGAGAAGAAGGACTTTTGTATAACTTGGTCCAGCAGAAAGTTTTTTGTAATATTTCGGAACCCAGCACCTTTTAATTTGTACTCCAGAGACATCTCGCCCCAACCCGTACGTGCAAAGTAAAACGTTGTGCCCCAACTTCTCCAGAGCTACAATTTCTTCATAAATTTGAGTATGAGCTCCACGATCCGCAAAAAAAGGAGTGGGCGCAATCATCAATACCTTCATAAGATTTGCATCAATTACTAGATAGAAAATCTTTGATGCACTCTCCCACTCTATTTATTTCCTTGTCGGTTAGTTTCATATGAACTGGAAGACTTATTATCTCCTCATCCGCACGTTCGGCATTCGGCAATAATCCGTACGAATGGGAATACATGGTGTAATGGGTATTAATGCGGTAATGAACTCCTGGATAAATTTTTGATGCCATTAAGTGGTCCACCAACTTATCGCGAAGTGGAGATTCGATTCTGACTTGAACTAAATGTTGGGAAGTTGTGCAACTTGGATGAATCGGCACAAATCTCAATTTTTTTTGGTTTCCAAGCATGTTGAAATATCTCAAATAAATATCACGACGTAAGCTATTTTCCATTTCAAGATGAGGAAGCTGAGCAAGTCCGATACTCGCCATAATTGAATTTCCATTCGCTTTCAGCCCTAAATATTTAACATCGTACTGCCATTTGTAGGCACCCTTGGGAGCCATATTCGATCGACTATAGGTGTCTTTATCTATTCCCATCCAACTAAACATGCGGACCATTTCATCATGTCGCGAATCTCTAAAACAAATCATCCCAGAATCTCCTGTTGGCAAATTCTTCACTGCCTGAAATGAGAACACTGCACAGTCGGCTTCAGAGCCAATATGAACATTATGAAGTTTGGATCCTGCCATATGTGCGGCATCTAGTATTAATCTGATTCCATTTGCCGCACAAATTTTTGAAACTTCCTCTAGTTGACCAGAGTTCCCTCCGATGCCTACAAACATAACTGCACGTGTTTTATTTGTTATTTTTGATTCAATAGACCTTGGATCAAGACATAAATACTCGTCAATATCGGCAAAAACTGGTGTGAACCCCTCAAGCAGAATAGCGTGATTTGTCGAAATAAAAGTTAATGGAGTGGTAATTACTTCATCGCCCGCATTCCAATTGTCTGACTCTGCAAAAACCTTTAAAGCAAGTTGAAGACCTACGGAATTTGAACTTATGAAATGCGCATGCGGTAACTTCGTGTAATCTCGCCACGCATTTTCAAATTGTTCTGTTTTGTAGCCGAGCCCAGTCCAGCCAATTTCGAGACATTCGCGAATTTCCGACAAGCAAGACTCAACGTCAAAACTTGGTCTAAAAACATTTATTGGCTCTTCGGAATCATCCAAGACGCTTTCCAGTCTGTATTTTTTGCTAGAACCTATAATATAACATTTTGAGTTCTCGTCCTGAACCCCATTTATCGGTCCACCTCTCATCATGCTATCAAACTGCTTTCTATAAGCCAATTAGTCGCAAACTCGACTGGGGTCAGAAAGGCAAGGTCAATTGGCAGTTGTATTTGTTACGTTATTCTGTGATCATAAAATGTTTTTCTTACATGGAAACAAGCGCTTATCTATTCAGTATTTGTCTTTAAGTTTCAAGTTGAATGATTCGATACGACCGTTTTGCAATGTTGAGCACGATTCGCAATAGCTGGCTTGAATATTTTCTTCCTTGCATCAAATCTATAGATCAACCGAATCCCTAGAAGGTATATATAGGTCTTAACATTATTTTATTTGCGTAAATTGGATCCAAACCGTTCAAGATTTGCTCGAGCCTATAATACGTGTTCGGTAATTCAAAAATAATAATTCCTTGCCCTAATTCCAATAAATTCTTGAGGGCTGACTTTATTTGTTCATTATTAAAATACATCAACACCGCCCAAACTAATACAATGTCTGCCTTAAAAGTTTCAATTGGCTCAAGGATATTCCAGTGATGAATTTTTGAGATGCAAACTTTATTAGAAATAAGGAGCTCAGAGACGTCACAGCCTTCTATTGTTCTGAAACTATAACCATCGTCATTCTCAAGTAAAGCCAAAATTCTTCCATACCCTGCACCAACTTCAACTACTGATTCCCCCCCTCGTATATCTTATTTATCGCTCTTTTTACCTGAACGTAGTCAATCTTTGTCATTGCATTTCTCAAATTATTTGCCAAGCAGCTGCGGAATTTGTTCGTCGTAGGTGCTCGGCCTCGCGCTAAAAAATGAGTAATATATTGGTTGCTTTCGTTTGATTTCCCTAGCCAAATGTAATGATCTTTAGATTTCTTAATACCAACTATTAGAAAACCCACAAAATAAGAGATTCGATGTATGTTACGTACTCGCATTATTACCCTGATTTCTGAGGATCATTAGAATTCGTGGTGCTTAAAATCGTTGACGAGTCTCTTAATTAAAACAAAAACTAACGAAAGATATTTTTTATCAAACAGAAGTGAAAGCATAGTAGAAATTTTCCTTGCTGTTCTAAAGGCTTCTTCTGAAGTCCAATCCGTTAGCTCTATTTCCTTTGGGTACAAGCTGGGAATCTGCATTAGTCAATATTCGAGAGAAACCAATTTCTGTGAAATGAAAGCAGCGGCACGGTACATCATTTCCATGCTTGAAACGACTAAATGGTCGTCTTCCTGAGAAATTAAACTAGCGCATAAAAACAACATTTAAATCAGCTCTAATATCGGGTTGCATCGCGTCATAATGGTTGCGCCAGTACTTTTAGCTCTGATGCGAAAACTCCTATTGTCACGTTGCTTCAGAAAGCATTATGTTCTCCGCAAACAACGATGAGCTTCACGCAGATTCTCAACAATCTGCCCAGGTGTATGTCTGGTCCGCTTTATAACCCTCATCCCAACTCATTTCTTACGGTATTATTTATTTCTCAGGCGATGGGCCTATTTCATGGTTTCAGGACATACTCTCAACATAGATTCAAAAAGTACTCATTCGTCTAAATATCTCTCTTCCAAGAAACCAAGGATGAGAGCTACTATCCTTCTTAAATTATTTTTCTCACATGTAAGTTTCGTTTCCTATTGATTTTCTCCGATCAATCCAAGTTGGTGTTACAACAGCCCGATTTGCTTAGTATTATCCAAATGATGAAAATCTTTCGCCAACAACTTTCCAAGTATTTTGTGGTTGGTCTCTTCACTAAAGTTTTCGGATCGACACTTTTCACTTATCTTTACCAATTAACTGACCACAACGTAATATTGTCCAATTTTATAATTTTATTTATTTCGCCTCCTATCAACTTCATACTTCACAAAAAATATACCTTTCGAAAACTAAAGCATAAACCGGGATCTGCCTTTCGGTATTTTTACTCATTACTATTCGGATTTTTATTGGATACGGCGTTAACATCGCTTCTAATCAGATTATTTGGTCAGGTTTTAGTAGCTAAGATGTGTAGCACTATTTTTGTTTCCCTCCTTCTTTTTGCAATCACAAATCTGTATGTTTTTGCTGGTGCCCGAAGTCGGATCTAGGTTATGGAGTCTCTTAAATAAATCAGTCGGAGCGGAACGAATTTTTGATTCGCTTAATGAGTTGTGGAGCGCCAAGCGAGTTGGCCACCGACTCGAAGCGATCAGTTGGGCCACGCCATAGCCAATCGTCCACATCCCCCACCGGCACATCTGTAATGAGCGTTGCTAGCTGTTTGAAAAGTGCGGCGTCTTTGCGGTTGTCGCGCAGCGTGGTTGCGAGTTTTTCAGCACTGCGAACCGTAACGCCATCAGCGATCCACTGGTTGTGATCGTCGGGGATGTTGTCTATTAATTGGTACTTAGCCAGCACGGTTGAAGCACTTTTCGCACCCCAACCTTGGAGACCTGGAAATCCGTCGGCTGTATCACCTACGAGCGCGAGGTAATCAATAATTGACGATGGGCCGACACCAAACTTCTCTATCACCGCAGCTTCATCGATCATGATGTTGTTGCGTCGGTCAAACTGCACAACGCGCTTGCCCTGAACACATTGACCAAGATCTTTGTCGGGCGTGAGAATGAGCACTTTGTGCACCGTGCGGTCTTCGCATGCCACAGCAGCCGCAGATGCGAGTGCATCATCTGCCTCATACTTTTCCATTGCCCACACCGTGACGCCCATGGCACGCAGGGCATCTTCGAGAATGGGAATCTGCTCAAGCAACACTGGCTCCATGCCTTCGCTTGTTTTGTAGCCGTCGTATAAGTCGTTACGAAAACTTTCGATGACGTGATCAGTTGCCACACCAAGATGGGTCGCGCCGTCTTGTAGCAACTGGATCGTTGATGTGAGTACGCCGATGGTGCCGGCAAACGGTGGTGGATCGGAATGGCGCGTGGCTTGACCAAAATGTTGGCGATACAACTCATACGTGCCGTCAACGAGATGTACTTGCATAGCGAAAACCTACTGGACAAACAATGCGATGACGGCGCCGATGCACAGAAATGGGCCGAACGCAATGCGAGTCGACGCGGATGCACGGCGAGTAACGAGCATGCCCCCTGCTGCAATACCGCCAAGGATGAACCCGTTACCAAGACCTATATATACGTGTGATGCGCCAAGCCAACCAAGAAACATGGCAAGCACAGGAGCAAGACGCACATCGCCTCCACCAATACCGCCCTTGCTGAAGGCAGCGAGCAATGCAAAGAGTGCAAGTGTGACGACGAAACTTGCAAACATGACGCCGATGCGACCGTTGTTGTCATGATTGATCGCAGCCAAAGTGAGCAATGGACCACCCACAATTGCCGCACGAAAAGTGACGCCACGGGGCAACCGATGAGTTGCGTAGTCGATGATTGATTGTTCAATGCACATTGCAATCATCAGTCCGTAGGCAACCATCTCGAGAGAAAAACCAAATTTGTTGAAAGTGAGTGCGCCAAGCAACCCGCCAAGAACCGCAACTGGTGCTTTGTTGATTGGTTTACGAAGTGCAAGTGCGTCAAGCTTGGTGATGGTTCGTTGAGCCCGTCGGCTGCGACGCATCGCGACAACTGCACCGACAAGTGCACTCACTATGGTCGCGAGTTCTAAACCCGCCGATGACACAACTATTCCTGAACGAGTTCGATCAGTGTCCCGAAACTTCCCTTTGGATGAATAAATGCAACGGTGGTGCCGCGGCTGCCTGGGCGTGGTGCTTTGTCGAGCGGAGTTGCACCAGCCGCAATCATTTGCGCTAGTGCATCGGCGCAATTGGCAACACGGTAACCAATGTGGTGTAAGCCTTCGCCACGCTTTTCGAGCGACTTGGCAACAGGAGAATCAGGCCTTGTTGGCGTAAGCAACTGAATGTAACTTTCGGCAACTTTCAGCAATGCTTCTTCCACGCCGTCGGATTCGACCACCTCACGATGATCAACAGTGGCGCCAAAAGCACGCTGGTAATAACTGATTGCAGCCTCAATGTCGTGCACTGCAATTGCGACGTGATCAATTTCGGTGAGTATCACTATTTCCTCCGGAAACGATTGATGTTTTCTTCGCCAACTTTGGCGCGCAACGCTGGGTCATCTATGCCCATGCCTTCGCGGGGAGCCAAGCACAACACGCCGATTTTGCCTTCGTGCATGTTGTTATGTACTTGGTATGCAGCTTCACCGGTTTGATCAAGTGAGAACACTTGTGACATCACGGGATGAATCATGCCCTTTTGAATGAGACGGTTTGCTTCCCACGCTTCGCGATAGTTGGCAAAGTGACTACCGATGAGTCGCTTGAGTCGCATCCAGAAATGGCGATTGTCAAACTCCATCATGTAGCCGCTGGTGGCCGCACATGTTGCAACGATTCCTCCGCGCTTCACCACATACATTGAGGCAGCAAACGTTGATCGGCCAGGGTGCTCGAACACAATGTCTGGATCTTCGCCAACAAGTGCACGAATGTCGCCACCAAAACGGCGCCATTCTTTTTCGTTGTGTGTGTTGTCGTCATTCCAAAACTTGTAATTGGCGGCCTTTCTGTCAATCACGGCTTCGCAACCCATCTCGCGCAAGATTTGCGCTTTCTCTGGTGAACTCACCACGCCAACTGGAATACCGCCACCATTTAAAACATATTGCAATGCATACGCACCGATACCACCCGATGCTCCCCAGATCAAGACAACATCGCCTTGTTTCATGTTTGCGCCATTTTTCGACACCAGCATGCGATAGCTCGTCGAGTTGCACAACGCATTCACCGCGGCTTCTTCCCACGAGAGGTGCCCTGGCTTTGGCATCAACTGGTTGGCCTTGACCACCGACAAGTCGGCGAGGCCGCCAAAGTTTGTTTCATAGCCCCAAATGCGCTGGTTGCTTCCGAGCATTGAGTCGTTGTGTGAAGTTGGGTCTTGATCGTCGACGTGATTGCAATGCACCGTGATTTTGTCGCCGGGCTTCCAGTTGCGGACTGCCGAGCCAACTCGCAACACAACACCAGAAGCATCACTGCCCATTACGTGATAATCGAGATCGTGACGCTTTGCCCATGAACTTTCGCGCGCTAGTCGTGCAAGTGCACCAAAAGTAGAAATCGGTTCAAAAATACTTGTCCATACTGTGTTGAAGTTGATGCTGCTTGCCATCACCGCGATGAGTACCTCGTCTGGTGCAATCTCAGGCGTAGCGACTTCTTGGATGTGCACGCTCTTGCGTGGATCTTTCTTGGCGGACTCAACTCCAGCAAACATTTCCTGTTCGCTCTTGAGCACAACGGCGGCACGGTAAGTGGCAGGAATTTCTAATGCTGCAAATGCGGCCGAGTCAGCCCCATTTTCGATCGCTTCAAGGATATTTTTCATGAATTCAGAATACAGACCCAAAACCCCTACGCTGATACCCATGCCAGGTTCATACATCATCGCCGGAGCCCGTACACCCATCGGAAAGATGAGTGGCGCGCTCGCCTCTTTTAGTGCCGCCGAACTTGGAGGGTTCGCAATTGCTGCAGCCTTGCAACGTGCAGGGGTACAACCGCACGAAGTCGAGCACGTGATCATGGGTCAAGTACTCATGGCCGGCCAAGGGCAGGTGCCATCGCGCCAGGCCGCATCCAAGGCTGGCATTCCAATGAGCGTGCCGAGCATCAGCATCAACAAGGTCTGTTTGTCGGGTCTCAACTCTATTTATCTGGCCGATCAAATGATCGCGAGTGGCGAAGCCGACATCGTGATCGCTGGTGGCATGGAGAGCATGACCAATGCGCCATACCTTGCGATGGGCGCTCGCTCTGGATTTCGCTTTGGTGATGTGTCGCTGCTCGACGCAATTCAAAAAGATGGTTTGTGGTGTGCATTTGATGCGTGCCTCATGGGTCTTGGTACTGACCGTTACACCGAAGGCAACATCAGCCGCGATGTACAAGATGATTTGGCAATGAAGAGCAACCAACGTGCTGCTGCCGCAATCGCTGCTGGCAAATTTGCTGACGAGATTGTTCCGGTATCAATTCCACAACGCAAAGGCGACGCTCTCATTGTCGACACCGACGAAGGTGTGCGCGCATCAACAACGATGGAATCACTCGCATCGCTGAAGCCAGCATTTGATAAAGCCGGCACGATTACTGCTGGCAATGCAAGCCAGATCAGTGACGCAGGCTCGGCCATCGTGATGATGTCGAAGCGCACAGCAGAAAAGCGTGGCATCAAGCCACTTGGGGAGTTTGTTTCGTACGGCATGGTTGCCGGCCCTGATAACGCATCGTTGTTGCACCAACCAAGTCGCAGCATCCTGCGAGCACTCGAGCGCGCTGGCAAGAAAGTTTCTGATGTCGACTTGTTCGAGATCAACGAAGCATTTGCTGCAGTTGGTATCGCGTCAATGCGTGAACTCGGCATCTCTGATGACATTGTCAATGTCAATGGTGGAGCAATTGCACTCGGTCACCCAATCGGCATGAGCGGCAACCGCTTGGCACTTACGTTGTTGCACGAACTCAAGCGCCGCGGTGGTGGCATGGGCGCAGCAGCATTGTGCGGCGGCGGCGGACAAGGTGATGCCCTCGTTGTACGCACCGTCTAGTGAAACTTTTCCCGTCTCCGAAAGCAAGTAACAAAGACGCACTTGTAAGCACAGTCGGTGCAGCACTGGCAATGGCGATTACCTGGCTGGTGTGCGAAGCACTGCTTGACAGTGTCTCACCAATACTCGCGTTGTCAATGGGCGCATCGGCGGTCATATTGTTTACGATGCCAACAGCCCCAGCGGCACAACCAGCGCCATTGATTGTTGCCCACTGCGTTGCTGCATTTTTGGGCGTTTTGTCAGCACAACTATTTGACAACACAGCACTTGCTGTCGGTATCGCGGTCGGCCTACATGCTGGCTTGATGGTTCGTTTTGGTTACATGCATCCACCAAGTGGTGGCACTGCGTTAACAGCAGTGATAGGGGGCGAAGCAGTTACCAAACTTGGGTACACCTTTATCTGGCGACCAGTGTTGTTGAATGCTGTACTGCTGGTGTTGCTCGCAGTTGTTATCAATGCGCCATTTACATGGCGGCGTTACCCCGCAAAAAACTGAACAATCTGTAGAACTGATCAGCCTGGCATTTCACGTCGGCCCTCAAGGGCGCGACCCAGGGTCAGTTCATCTGCATATTCCAAGTCTCCGCCGACTGGCAAACCACTTGCAATTCGAGTAATCCGCAAACCGAGTGGTTTCAATAGTCGCGCCAAATACATAGCAGTCACATCACCCTCGGTGTTTGGGTTTGTGCACAGAATCACTTCTTTCACGCCCTCGGTGTCGAGTCGCGCGAGTAATTCACGAATCTTGAGTTGCTCTGGACCAATGCCCTCAAGTGGGTTCATTGCGCCTAGGAGTACGTGATAGCGGCCACGAAACTCGCCAGTCTTTTCGATAGCGATGATGTCGCGTGACTCTTCAACAACACACAGCATTGAGCCATCGCGGCGATCATCGTCGCAGATGCGACAAATTGGACCGTCAGAAAAATTGAAACATCGATCACAAAAACGCACCAATGCTTTTGCTTCAGTGATCGAATGAGCGAGCCGCTCTACATCGACAGAGTCGCTCTTGAGCAAATGAAAAGCAATGCGCTGCGCACCCTTTGGACCAACTCCGGGAAGTCGACCAAGCGCGTCGATCAGTGCTTGCATTGGCGGCGTGTACGCAGAGTTCATAACGCGAGAGAAACCAATCTAGACAACGTTCTACTTTTTCTTTGGCTTGTCAACCAATTTGGATCCGGGAAATGCTTTAGCAAGTTGATCTTCAACGGAGGTAGTGGTGGTTGATTTAGTTGTTGGCGCACTTGTCAACTGCGAAGGATCTACATCTTCAAACACTGCTTCAGCAATCTGTTCGTCGGTGGCAACAGGTGCCTTTGCGCGAGCAGGTGCAGCCGCACTTGGTCTGGCGGTTGGCGCATTGAAAGCAACCGTGATCTTGCGTCCGGTAATTGAAGAAAGTTGAGCCTCAACTGCCGCTACATGTTCTTGGGCCTTGCGTTGGTGAGCATCATTTGGCGCACTCACTGTGAGCACACCATCGACACAACTGACAGCACTCACTGCGCTAAACACTGCTCTTGCTAATGCTTTGAAACCCGACACCACATCTGACCATTGACTCACGAGCTGTTCGTCCGACAATGGTCCAACACTTGGTGCGGCAACTGCCACTGTGGCTTTGCCTCCTAGTTGCACTTTGCCTGTTGCGGCATTGATTGGCGCAGGTCGCACCATTGGAGCACTTGCATCCCGAGTGATGCCTGCCTCAAGACGCTCGATTCGTGCAATCAACGACGAATTGTCGTTGGCATTGTTGACACTGGTGAGTTTGACGAGCGCAACCTCAATCAGTAGTCGTGCGTCTGGGGCATGACGCATCTCGATCAAAATCTCTCCGAGTACCTCGATGGCACGCACCACTGTGCTTGCGCCCATGCGACGCGCTTGCTCGGCAACCAGAGTTTTGCGTTGCTCTGGCAACTGCACCAAGTCGGGGGCCATCAACGACAAGAAGCATTCGCGAAGTTGGCGCACAATTTCTTCAGCCAACATCCGTGGGTCGGCTCCGCGTTGGATCGCAGCAGCGGTTGCCCCTAGTGCACGACCGGGGTCTCTATCAATAATGGCTTCAACAAACTCATCTGGAGAAAGTTGTTCATCTGCTTCGCCACCGCCCGCCGCCACAAGCTCGAGTGCCGACAACGTGTCGCGTGCTGAGCCACCGCCCTGTGTGAGCACCTGGGCAATTGCGGCTTCGCTCACTTTGAGATTCGCGTCTTTGATTACCCATCGCACGTGTTCATCGAGATCGTGCATTGGCAACAAATGAAACTGCAGGTGCTGCGTGCGACTGCGAATTGTCTCGCTTACTTTTTGCGGATCGGTAGTGGCCAACACAAACACCACATGTGGAGGGGGTTCTTCTAGCGTTTTGAGAAGCGCGGCTTCCGCCGGCTTTGAAAGCATGTGCACTTCGTCCAAAATAAAAACACGGTGTCGACCAGGATTGCCGAGCGACGAACGCTCGATGAGATCGCGCATGTTCTCGACACCGTTATTGCTTGCGGCATCAAGCTCGAGAACGTCGTAACTATTACCGCTGTCTATTGCCCCACACGAATTACAAATGCCGCAGGGTTCTCCATTTTCGGGTTCTTCGCAGTTGAGCACCTTGGCCAAAATGCGCGCAGTCGAGGTTTTGCCAGTGCCACGTGGCCCAGAAAACAAATAGGCCTGACCTTCACGGTGGTTGATGACGGCATTTTGCAGCGCACGGACCACATGCTCTTGACCCTTGAGTTCGTCAAAGCGACGAGGCCTGTAGCGGCGATATAACGATTGAACAGCCATCGCCTGCGAGCCTACCTAGACGGTGCCACACCCCTGAAACCTTTTGGCTACCGTTGTATGGGATCAATGATGACTTCACCGCAACTGCAGCGTTTTACAGCCAAGCGAATGGCTTCACTTATTGGGTTCGCCATTGCTTCATTTATATATATAGGTGGCACAAATATAGGTGGTTTTGGCGCTCTTGGAGCATTGGCGAGTGGTGTAGCCGGCACAAATGAAGTCACAACTTCTAATCCAATGCGCAACCAAATCGTGCAGGTGCAACCACCACAAATTCAAATGGTCTTTCGAGATGCAATAACCGACATCGGCAAAATGGGTCTCACCGTCGTGTGCAATAACGAGTCGGTGGGTATAGCTCTTCCGCAACTTGGCGTCGATAGCAAGACTGTCTCCGTTGCTCTGACCACACCGTTTGCAGCTGGTGAATGTTTGATCGACTGGAAACTTGCTGATGGCTCACAAGGCTCAATTCCATTTACTTCGCAGATTGTTTCCGAAACAACAATTCCTGCTGCCGACGCCGCCTCAGCCGACACCACGGTGCCGGCTGTTATCGGCGAAGTGGTAGCGCAGTCTGCTGGTGCTGGGCCACGAGTGGGCGGTTTGCTTGGGCTACTCCGTATCTTTGAATATCTCTTGGTTGCCGCGATTTTCGGTGGATTGCTTACTGTGACACTGGCATGGCCTGAAGGCATCGACTATGGCGTGTGCTTGCGTTTCTTTCGCATCACGTGGTTGCTTGCTGTTGCAACGATGTACCTCATTGTTGCCATCACTGCAATGCGCAACTCTGACAACACGTTCATTGGTTCGCTCAATCCGTTTAGCTGGTTTGGCGCACTTAATGATGCAGCAGGTTTGGTATTGCTGTTGCGCTTTGCACTCGTGATCGGTTCATTCTGGGTCACATTTCAACCAGCGCGCGTTTTTGAGCCTGCCACTCAAGTTCCGGCAATCACGTTGATCACCGTGATGATGGCAACCTTTGGTCTGACACGAATTGGTCAACATGTTCCACTCTTCAACTACATCTTTGGCATTGCTCATGCATTAGCAATCGGCATGTGGCTCGGCGGATTGCTATTGCTATCGCGCACAGTGCTCAATGCTCCAGGTGAAGCAGATTTATTAAACGCTGTTCGCGGATTTACACGCATCTCGGTCACGCTTATTCTCGTCTCAATCGCCACTGGTGTGATGCAGGTATACCTGCTTGACAGTTTCAATATCTTTTCCACTGGACACGGCAGGCTTAACCTGCTCAAACTCATAGTTGTTTCGGGCATGGTGTGGATCAGTTTGATGTTCAAGAATTTCGCCGTTACACGACTCTCCAAAGAATCTGAACTCACGAGCAAGATGGCTTGGCGATTAAGGCGCGCAGTATCTACCGAACTTCTCGTTGGCATACTCGTACTCGGTCTCACCTCATGGATGGTGCCGATGCACCCGCCACAGGCCAGAGCATCCGGTGCCGGGCCAACTGTGCCCTACGCGTTTCGCGAAGATCTCGAAAATGATCGCTTCCACGTAATTATTTCATTGACACCAGGCACTACCGGCGTCAATGCAATGCGCATCGAGCTGCTTGAGCCAACTCGCATCAACAACTTTGTTGTCAAACTCATTCCATCCGAGATTGGTTATGCGGGTATCGCCATCAACGTGCCGCTGAAGCGCAGAGGTGCTGCAATCGTGATGGGTGATGGTTCATTTACATTGCCAGTTGCTGGAGTGTGGTCGATCGAGATCAGTGGTGCAACTACCACGGGCGAATTGATCCCACTTGCCACAACGATAAACATCACCGAATCTGCCGTGGTACCAACGACCACACTTGCTCCCGAATTAGCCCCTGCAACCACTCTTGCTGGCGGTTGATCGGTCGCTAATCTTGACGAGGTGAGTAACAACTCGATGGACGCAAAACTGCAGGATCTGCAGTCACGTAAGGACCAGGCATACAACGCTGGATCACCCCGCTCGGTTGAGCGTCAACACGAAAAAGGCAAGTTGCTCGCTCGCGAACGCTTGGCGATTTTGCTCGACCCAGACAGCTTTCACGAACTGGATTTGTTGGCTCGACATCGTGCGCACTCGGCAGGTCTTGAAGAGCACCCTTACACCGACGGTGTGATCACGGGTTGGGGCACGATCGACGGACGCAAAGTATTTGTGTTCAGCCAAGACTTCACGGTGTTTGGTGGTGCGCTCGGTGAAGTGTTTGCCGAAAAGATTCACAAGTTGATGGATTTGGCGCTCAAGGTTGGTGCGCCACTCATTGGTCTCAACGACGGAGCGGGCGCACGGATTCAAGAAGGTGTTGTGTCGCTCGCAAGTTATGGTGGCATCTTCCATCGCAACGTGCAGGCATCTGGCGTAATCCCACAGATTTCGGTAATCCTCGGACCATGCGCTGGTGGCGCCGTGTACTCGCCTGCCATGACCGACTTTATTTTCATGGTGCGCGAAACAAGCCACATGTTTATTACTGGCCCAGATGTTGTGAAGACTGTTACCGGTGAAGACGTCACGCTCGAAGAGTTGGGTGGCGCAATGAGTCACGCATCCAAGAGCGGTGTTGCCACATTCGTAAGTGCCGATGAGCAGTCGTGCTTGCAAGATGTGCGATTCTTGCTCAGCTTCTTGCCACAAAACAACATCACCGAGCCCCCAGTTGGCGAGATCACCGATGACCCAACACGTTTATGTGAATCATTGCGCACCATTCTTCCTCCGTCGGCCAACCAGCCATACGACATGAAGAAGGTCATCACCGAAGTGATGGACGATGGCGAATTCTTTGAATACTTTCCACATTGGGCAAAGAGCATCGTGTGCGGTTTTTCGCGACTCAATGGTCAGTCAGTTGGCATCGTTGGTAATCAGCCAATGATCTTGGCCGGTGTGCTCGACATCGAGTCAAGCGAAAAAGCTGCGCGCTTTGTGCGCACCTGTGATGCGTTCAATATTCCGATCATCACATTTGTTGATGTGCCCGGATTCCTTCCCGGCGTCGACCAAGAGTACGGCGGCATCATTCGTCACGGCGCAAAGTTGTTGTATGCATACTGCGAATCGACAGTTCCACGTATTCAAGTCATCACGCGCAAGGCCTATGGCGGTGCGTACGTGGTCATGAACTCAAAGTCGATTGGCGCAGACTTGGCGTATGCATGGCCAACAGCAGAGTTGGCAGTGATGGGCCCGCAAGGCGCAGTCGAAATCGTGTATCGCCGCGAGTTGCAAAATGCGGCCGACCCAGTGGCACGCCGTGCCGAGTTGGTGAGTGAATACACCGAAAAGTATTCGAACCCCTACGCAGCAGCCGAGCGCGGTTATATCGATGACGTCATTGATCCAGCAGAAACCCGTATCAAGCTGATCGCTGGTCTGTCGATGCTGCAATCGAAACGCGAAGAATTGCCACGCCGCAAACACGGCAACATGCCGCTGTAGGAATTTATGCAGCACAGCATCTCGCCGCAGCCGTCCGAACAAGAAGCGATTGCTATTGCCACAGCACTGGAAGCACTATGGCCAAAAGTGCAACCTACTGCCGAACACGAATCACCTAACACCTCATGGCGTTTTAGTGGCCGTTGGTGGAGCGACTCAAGTGTGATCCGACGATCACGCCCAGGGTTCTAGTTTTTTGAACCCACCACTTTCAGATATTCGAGTAGTCGACATCTCGACAGTGTTGGCTGGGCCAAACTGTGCTCGTTACCTCGCCGACTTCGGAGCAGACGTCATCAAGGTTGAGCGACCAGACACCGGTGATTCGTTGCGCGGTATGGCGTGGCGCGACCCTCGCGACGGTGAAGGCCTGTGGTGGAAACTCGTCAATCGCAACAAGCGCAACATTGCACTCGATCTCAAAGATGAAAGTGACCGCGCGATCTTTTTGCAACTCGTCGATGAAGCACATGTGCTTGTTGAAAACTTTCGCCCGGGCACACTCGAGCGACTCAATCTTTCGCCTGACATGTTGCTTGAGCGCAATCCAAAACTTGTGATTGTCCGAGTCTCTGGTTTTGGCCAAGACGGCCCCTACGCATCACGCCCCGGGTTTGCATCGATCGCCGAATCAATGGCCGGACTCGCTGCGGTCAGTGGCGACCCAGATGGCCCACCAATGTTGCCTGCCATTGCGCTCACCGACGAAGCAACTGGCATCACGGCAGCTTTTGCAACCATGGTTGCATTGCACTCGGGTGTTGGTCAGGTGGTGGATGTCAATTTGCTCACCACAGTGTTTCAACTGATGGGCCCCGTCATTTCGTTGTACAAATTGAGTGGCGAGTTGCAGCCCCGACTTGGATCCGGCTTGCCATATTCGGTGCCACGCGGCGTCTATCAGTGCAGCGATGCAAAGTGGGTTGGGGTTTCGGCATCTAGCGACTCGGTTGCAGCACGTGTAATGGAAGTGTTGGGTGTTGGTGGTGATGATCGGTTTTCAACATTTGCCGGACGCATGGCCAATCGTGAATTACTCGAACAATTGATGATCGACTGGTGTGCAGCACGTACGCGAGATGAAGTTGTTGCCACACTCGCTGCCGCAGAAGCAGCCGTTGGTCCTGTCTTCGACATGGCCGACATTGCAACAGACAAACATTATGCAGCCCGACAAATGATTCCTATTGTTGGGTCAACCCCCATGCAGGGACTCATTGCTCAACTTTCAAAAACTCCTGGTGTTCTTGGATGGGAAGGGCGACCACTTGATGCTGATCGAGAAGACATCCTTAAGCGTGGATGGAAGCAATAGGGCACGAAACACCCGTGCCTCCAATGCCGCAGTAACCGTTTGGGTTTTTCTCTAAATACCTTTGGTGGTATTCCTCGGCCATAAAAAATTCAGTCGCTGCAATGATCTCTGTCGTAATTGCTGGGTATCGCGCGGCGCTCAACTGCTCGTTATATATATCTTTGCTTGCAAGTGCCTCAACGCGTTGAGTCTCGGTTGTGTACATGATCATGCTGCGGTATTGAGAACCCACATCGTTGCCCTGGCGCATGCCTTGGGTTGGGTTGTGTGACTCCCAAAATGTTTTCAGCAACATCTGATACGTGATTTGGGCGGGATTAAACACCACCTGCACCACTTCGGCATGTCCAGTATCGAGATAACAAATGTCTTTATATGTGGGATTTGCGGTGTGGCCACCTGCATAGCCAACCGCAGTCGACGTCACGCCTTCGAGTTGCCAGAGCAAACGTTCGGCACCCCAAAAACAGCCCATTCCAAAGATCGCCGTTTCAAATCCAGTTGGCAAATGTGTTGTCATGCTGTCAGGCTAGAGCACAATCATGAGCAACTTTCAACCCAACGTGCGAAATATAGAAACTGCTGATTTGGCGCGGGTACTCGAGATCAATAATGCCAACACGCCTGGCGTGAGCGAACTAACAATGTCCGAACTTGAAACCGACATTAAAAACTGCTTGTATGCACTAGCGATAGACAACCAACACGGTGAAGTTTGCGCCTTCTGTATCACGTTTGCGCCGGATGCTCCTGATGCCGGTGCCAACCATCGATGGTTTGCCGAACGTTATGAGAGTTTTGTCTATCTCGATCGCATCGCAATTGATTCCACTTATCAAAATCTCGGACTCGGAGCACTGCTCTACCAAACAGTTGAGCAACGCATGCTTGACTCAGCAGAGCATTCACTCTTATGTTGTGAAGTAAACCTTGAACCACCGAACCCTGGCTCACTGCGCTTTCACACACGAATTGGCTTTACTGAGGTTGGCCGACACTCACCACAGCAGGGGTATGTTGTGTCTCTCCTTCGAAAGATCATTTTTCATATATAACCCACACACTCCGATCGCGTTTCGATTTTTTCTCTCTTCGCGTTAGTTAGACTGAAATAAGTGAAGAAATTATTGGATGTTGAAAAGACGCGCATCGCACATTATTCAGACAATCAACGAGACTCAGTACATCGTTCTTCTTTGTTGGTTCCAGTGCTTCCCAATAGCGAAGTTTCAATCAGTCTGCTCAATCATTTCCTCACCAAGCGAAACATCTCGTCGGTCGGATGCAGAGTAACAGCGATCGACAAAACTGGACAGCGTTTGATCTCTCAACTCACCATTCTTGATGAGCCACGTGTATACACGATGCACCTACAACGGGATTTCAATGTCAAAGCCGCAAGTTTTTTGGTTGAATTCTTCTGTTCGGAAAATATTTTCATTCCGTTTCCAGCAGTAATGATAAATCACCGCACCAAAGACGCTACGAGTAGCGTCCACTCTTTTAATAGAGTTCTTGCAGACGTTTTTGAAGACGATGATGTTAATGCAATACATGTTGAAGAAACAGCAATTGATATCGTACAAAACCCCGATTTGTCAACGTTCTTTGTCTTGGCCGCAGGACCATACGATCTTGAAGGCCCTGTTGCACTCCGGTTAGTTAACTCTGATGGAGAATTTGAGCACACGCTTAATGTAAAAATTCGGCGATTCACTCAACAACTGTTCGAGTTACACAGTGTTGTACCAGATTGGTCGAATCTTCGGGGCACACTTTTCATCGATCAGCCAGACCAAAAATTGTTCTATGGTCGCCTCTTCGTGGGTCAGATCACCAAAGATGGTTCCTTTGTTGGCAATCACTCCTACTACGACAGTTCGCATGTCGAAGGTGAGTTTTGGGCTAATAACAATCCTTCTTTCAGAACATACCCATTCATACAAGAACTTGACGCCCTTATTCGCTTCTACCCAATAATGTCGCCCTCCATAATTGCGCTTACAGTTATTTTCAACTCATCCGATGGCAAGCAACTCGGTGCAACAATCGCACGAAGTCATTCCTCCCCAAGTACAGATTTATTCGAGTTAGATATCCGAAAATCGGCGATTGAGGCAAGCGTCAACATAGAAGCGGTCAATTCATTCACAGTTCAAGCAATTCCACTTTCTGGTAACACACCAACGCGCATTAATCATCAAATTGTTTACCGAAATTCTGCAATTGAAAGTTCAATTAACATCTCGTTACAGAATCACAATGTTTTTCATTCAAAATCCAAGTCCCGCACTTCGTGGGGACAGATTCGCAATTCTCCCGAATTTGATACTTGGCTGAGCATTACAAATGACGGTTATGAGGATTCGGTATCCACAGTTGAAGTAAAAATCTTTGATGAAACGGGATACCTATGGTCAGAGACAGTAGACGTGCCAATGCGAAGCGCAACCACAATTAATGCTTCCACAATGCTTTTGTGCAATCATTTGACACCGAAAGGTGATTTTGTCTGGTACGAAATTGAGTGTTTGAATTATTTTCTTACCGCGTTTTCGATATCGCGCCACATCAAATCAAACCACTGCACCGGAGAACATTCATTCTGAATAAGAAACCTCTAGATCGTTGAGCGCAGTGCTGTGATCAATAACTACTTAGCATCAAGTACCAAATGAATGGCACCAGTTATTTTGTTAATCATCTCCAAACTTCCTTGTTTAGAGAGGTGGGATGGATCTTCGTAAGCAAGTTTTCCATTTATAAATTGCGAACAACCTGTTCTAGAACACAACATGTCGTCAAAGTTTATGAAAATTTGTGATTGGCCATATGCGGTTATCGCACGGCGCTCTGCGGCCCGAGTTGAGATCAATCGTTCGTGAACCTGCGCAAAAGGCTCCAGTGCAAAACTTTTGTTGAAAAGAGAAACTTGGCTTCTGAAATCTCGAGAAAACTTAGGTGGTGGTTCAGCAATGATTAACTTGCTTCCAAATGATTTAATTCGTTTAATAGTCTTCACAGTTTCATTGCCCCAAGAAACACGTAGTTTTGCTCTTGAATAGATTTCGTATTCAATTTCTTCTGTATAGAGGTAATTTAGGTTGGCGACAATTACCAATTTCGGACCCAAAGTTTTTATAGCAGCCCACATATCTGCACGCCATTCAGTCTTCTCGCATAGAATTACCGCATCTACGCTCATGAATGGACACCCAGCGCGGGCAAAGACCAGTGCGTTCATGTTGAGATTACGAGCTGCTGCAACAAATCCGTCGCTCAATGACTTGGCCTGAGAATCTCCAACAAGTATTGCAAGCCCAACTGATTCTTTGTCTCCATACCAGCATGATGAGGCAGAGCCCAAGGTGTACACCCTTCCAGTACACGGCTCATCAACGATGTGAGTGTCGAGTTCATTTTGGGTTGTCCCTATTAGATTCTTGGCGACTGCGGGAGTGAATTGATTCATCATCAACGACACCACAAGAGTCGCCGTCAAAAACCCAGCAACCATGTGACGACCTCGAATTCGTCGCAATTTTTCCACTTTTCTAATCGGTTGCTCAATAAACTTGTATTGTGTAGCAGCGATCACAAACGTAAGCACCACTGCTACGAGCGTAGCGGTGAGCGATCGACTGAACAACGCTCCAAAAATCACCCAGATGGGCCAGTGCCACAAGTAGACGCTGTATGAAATGTCTCCGATCTTGACAATTGCGGGATTTTCAAGAACAAATTTTAAGGCTCGCACATACTGAGCAAAGTAGATCAGACCAACTGTCCCTACTACTGCAACAATCACGGCGGTTTCATTAAGTGGCATCCATCCACTCACTGCTACTCCAACGACTGCACTTGACAGCACAAAACCAGCATCGCCCAGCCAATGGTGTTTTATTCTGGTTCTTACTGTCCAAAACGGTGTAGCCAACATGGCACCAGCACCAAACTCCCATGCTCTGGTAATTGGCAAATAGAAAGCCAATTGAGATGGCATTATCCCACTCCCATTCAAAAATCGAAACCCCCACCAGGTAACGACGATCGGTTCATAACGAATGAAGAGAACAAACAACCCGAGAGACCCCAATAAGGTTGCGGCGAGAACATACTTGACTAAAAGGCGCATTCGCGCCCCGCTTTTCCTCATGATAAATAAAACGCCCAAAATGACAGGCCCCCACATCAGATAAAACTGTTCTTCAACTGCCAGCGACCACAAGTGCAGAAGTGGATTTGAAGCTGAATCCAATGCAAAGTAAACAGATTTAATCAAAGCAATGTTTGATATGTACGTCCCTGCCGACATCAACATCTTTGTTGTGGTTTGCTGCTGCCCAAACGGACTTAATGTCAGTAATGACGCCAATGCCGTAGCAACGGACACCACTGATATGGCTGGCAAAAGTCGTCTAATCCGTCTCAGATAAAACCGGCGCCAGTCGAATCTTCCTTCTTTTTGAATGCCAGTCAAAGTTGATCGTGAAATCACGTAACCAGAGATAACAAAAAACATGTCGACACCCAAGTACCCGCCTCTGACTCCTAAGTCAAAGTGATACAACAGCACCAATAAAACTGCTACTGCGCGCAGACCTTGTACGTCGCGACGCTGCTCCATGCAGAAATCCTAATGGTGCGCTCGGCCGGAGTCGAACCGACAACCTTCTGATCCGTAGTCAGATGCTCTATCCATTGAGCTACGAGCGCTTGGAAGTAACTTAGTCTAATTGCCACCGCGATAACGCCTCAAGTTACTCACCCATTTCCCTCAGTACCATATTCCATTCTCTCTTCCGCAGCCGTAACTCCACCTTTGGGTATGTTGAATTAATGCTAGGACCTTGAATCGGTGGATGTTTCATGAGATCAAAGACCAGCCCATAAGTTTTGACGAGCCATAAAGAGTTGTTGGTGAAGCCAAATCGGTTTCACACATTGATTCTGGACCTAGAGAGCCATAGGCATACAGAGAAGAAGTAAATACGACACGATTTAATTTCGCGTTGACAGCAGCATGAAAAAGACGTTCGGTTGCAATCACATTGACTTGCATTACTTTGTCGGGTGTTGTTTTTGATGAATTGTATTTCTCAGCAGCATGATGAAATAAAATATCTGCATCCTTCAATTGCTCTTCCCACTCTTTTTAACAGATTGTCGAAATATCTTTTTCAAGCTTGATCACACTTGCCAGAGTTCGACTCCACTCCCCAGAACGTAAAGAGTCAATGCCGACAATTTCCTTAACACCTTTGGATAAAAGTTCGTGACATAGGTGCCCCCCAATAAAGCCAGCTGCCCCTGTAATGACAACCTTGTTCCACATTTTTTTAATTACTCCCCATATAGGATTTATTCTCGAAACAGTACCAAAAGTGTGTTTTAACGAAGATTTATGTAAGGATCTCTCAGATGGTTTATCGAAATCATTCAATAGCGATTATCGGCACAGGATACGTCGGCCTTACTACTGGTGCGTGTCTTTCCAAACTCGGCCATCAGGTCACTTGTGTGGATTCTGATATCAAGAAAATTGCCGACATCAAAGCGGGAGTGATGCCAATCCATGAGGAAGGCTTGGCTGACATCGTGATGGAAGGACAGCTAAACGGAAAATTACAATTTACATCTGCACTCTTGTCAGCTGTAGCAGATGCAGAATTTGTCTTTTTATGTCTTCCAACACCACCCGATGAGAGCGGATTTGCTGATCTCTCAGCTATTAGAAATGTTGCAAACGAATTTCGTGGACGACTAAATCCGGGTACAATTATTATTAATAAGTCAACTGTCCCAGTTAATTCGGCGCGAATGGTAGAGGATCTAATTGACAATAGAGATGTCAGAGTTGTATCGAACCCAGAATTCCTCCGTGAGGGATCCGCAGTTCACGATTTTTTCAACCCCGATAGAATTGTAATTGGAAGCGACAATTTGCTCGCAGGTGAAAAAGTAGCGTCGTTATACCTGGGGACCCACTGCCCAATATTTATCACAGATCCTGTTTCGGCAGAATCAATTAAATATATGGCTAACGCTTTTCTGGCATTAAAACTTTCATTTGTAAATCAAGCAGCCGATTTTTGTGATGCAGTTGGAGCCGATATCACAGAGGTTATGAGAGGGCTTAGTTTTGACCCGCGAATTGGAAGCACTTTCCTTAACCCAGGTCCCGGTTGGGGAGGAAGTTGCTTCCCAAAAGATACAAAAGCTTTAGCAGCGTATGCCGTCCATATCGGTCGACCAATGACCCTAATTGAAGAAGCTATTCGCTCCAATGAATTTCATATTCTTCGCATTGCAAAACTAGTTGATGAGTGTGCAATGAACGCAATAGGTGTGCTCTCAAGGATAGCCATACTGGGACTGAGTTTTAAAGCAAATACTGACGATGTACGTGAATCACCTGCGCTGAAGATACTTCAGATTCTTCAAGATAAATTCCACAACATCGTTTCGTACGATCCACACGCAAAAGGGATCGATGACACAAAGTATAATCGTGTAGGTTCGCTAAAATTAGCAGTAACAGATGCTGACCTAGTCGTTATTTTGACTGAATGGTCTGAATTTGCAGATTTTGAAGCTGCGGAATATTCGGATCTGATGGCGGGAAAAACAATCGTCGACGCAAGATATGTTCTCGATATTGATCGCTTTGCCAAGGAAGGAATCACGATTCGATCACTTGGTCGTTAAATTGCATTCTCGATACAACAATGGGTTATCTGATAGATCAAAATGCTCGCATATCGATGAATAATTACAAAATTAAATTTTTTCTGCAAGACATATTTTCAAGCTATCCTCAAGCTACTTTTTCTTCTCAACGACGTTTGGTTGGAATTGTTCCAAACAATTATGGCTGCTGAGAATGCTAGAGATGGCAGCAGTACCGATGGGATTAGATTCCCCAAACTTGGGTAATTTATTAAGTCTCCATCTGGTGCATGCATCTGTCGATTTATAAATGAATCCAAGGGAATGGTGTTTGGCAGAACGCATATCGTTATAAGCACAAGTTGAACTTTGTGGATCAATCTTGCTCCCGATTTCATACCAACAATAAGCACTGTTGGAACGAGTAAAACCATCAAGCCATATAGATAGCTCAATGGTGTGCAAAGAACGATTATTGACGAAGCAAGCAAAGATGCAAGAAGAAGTTCCTCTTTCGCGTCGCGTCGATCTATTAAACGATCTGACGCATTTATAACAACTAGGGACATTGTTAGACCAATGGAAAATAATGAAAAGAAGACCCAGAACCAAATCGACCAATTCAATTGTGTGACGGTGTGAGTTAACGAACTGAACCCATAACCATTCACATTGTTTGACGTCCTCGCAGATTGAACGGACTTGAAGTAATTTGGGTAAAACTGACCGAAATCTCTCCACCCCAACAAAGGAAACACAAAATTAAGCAAGGTAAAGAACGAGGTAAAACGCACAATTGATCGCCATTTATCTCTAACTGTCCCACCGCAGAGAAGTATCAATAAAAATGGCGCTAATTGAATTTTGAGCGAGACTGCAACGGCAAACAGCCATCCTCGTTCAGTTCTTAATTCTGATTTTGCACCAAGGATAATAAAACCAACCCCTAATAACCATGAAATATTGCCCCGATCTATTGTCTGCCAAAACGGATTGAAGACTGCTAGCAAGATAATTGAAGCGATGAAAGGGCTCTTGCCCTTTAGGTGAGTTTTGATCGCGGCTACAAGAAATAGCACAGACAGAATGGTTGCTGCCAACCAACTGCTCACTACAGAGGTAAAAAATGAAATGAAGGACAACAAAACATAAAAACCTGGAATATACAAGCTAGGAGCGTTGCTCGAATACGGCGTAGAGCCACGCATCCGACAGTATTCAGATTGAAAGTCACCAAAGTAATGGCCACCAATAATTGGCACACTGCAACCTGGTTGAAAGATATCCGCTGGAACATCAGAGGGAATTATTGTTGAGCTGCTCGCATTAACCCCGTAGTACCTATTGAGGATCGTGTCCAATATCGCAAGTGTCAAGATTCCAAAAAGTACGGTCAACAAGTAGACGGAAAAAGTAGACCTCCAAAAATCTTTGTTTGGTTGATCGAGCTCAGCCATTTCGTTTGGTTTGGGTCTGTCCATGATTGCCATCGGTTGCCTGTTTTCGACAAATCCATTTTATTGCGAGCCAAAATGCGAGCGAAAGGGAAACGAGCGCACGAAACAATACCGTTGATCTACTTGCCTCCTGCAAAGCGGGAGAAATAGGTTTACGTGCAGTTATAGTCGTCATCGAATTTTTGGCAGATACGCCAATTAGTCCCTGATCATCACAATTAATCTGGTTGAACTCAGCAACTGACATAACAGCATTGGTCCGTTGAAGTTCTGGATACCCCGTCATGAATAACATCCGTTGACGTCCTCCCTGTAATGGATCCAAAATCAAACTGACCGTTATGTCTAAATCAATTTCCCCTTCGAAAACGGGTCCGCTCAACACAAATTCGGACGATTTATGCACAGCATACAGTTGACGTTCTTCGTTGAGGAAAAATCGAAGCCCACCGTCGCTCTGTGATGTACTAAAAATTTCGTAATCATTCAAATCACGGGGCACGGACATTTTGAAATGAAGCGATACTCCTTCATTCACATACTTCAACATTGGACAGAATGAAGTGAGATCTACTTTTTGAGAACTACCTTGAACAGTGGCAAGTTGAATTTCTGTGGATTGATGCAGCGATTCACTATCAAACCTTGCAGTTAAAGCAAAACCAATCGCAAGAATTAAAGGAATGCTTTGACGAGCTGCCCCAGAAAAATATGTTCGGACTACTCCGACCAATTTTTCTTGCAGGTTATTTAACACTCACATAATTCTAGACGATTATTGACATTCCTTATTTCACAACTTTGCGCTAACCACCCCATGGTCCCCAGCCGTTGTTGCGTTGATACATCCTGTAAGCGGCTGCGGCGTTGAGTCGTGGGTCAAGCAATTGATTAGCCGACGTGACTCCAACTTCGGGCAGCCATGACTTGTGCCAGCGATAGTAAATCTGAAACAGACCGTAGCAACACTTGCTCCCGCTAATCGCTCCCGGTCGATACTTGCTTTCTCGGTGCGCGATAAACAAAGCACGTTCTTCGAGTTCATCAGGCCACGCATCGCGAATGATTTGAACAACTTCTGCTTGTGTGTACTTGGGGATGTCAGGGATTGTTGTAGCCGGAGTTGATTTGCCAGGCACACATACTTCGTCGCCAATCAAAATTTTTGTACCCGTGTTAGCACCGTTGAGATTTAGCAAACGATTCAATGTGGTCTCTGATTTCTGAGCAATCGACCACCATGAATCACCACGTTTGGCAACGTAGGTTTTTGAACAAGTCGCAGCAGCAACCTTCTGTGGCGACGCAATACTGCACACAAGTGCAGCAGCGCACAGGAGTATCAACCTGTTACGAACGACCATGGCGGAGAGGGTGGGATTTGAACCCACGGTCCGGTTTACCCGGACAACGCCTTAGCAGGGCGCCCCATTCGGCCGCTCTGGCACCTCTCCTAGAACAGCACCGACGAATGGTGATTGAGTGTACTGGCGGAACGGGAGGGATTCGAACCCCCGGGCCTTTTGAGCCGTCCGCTTTCAAGGCGGATGCGTTTGTCCACTCTGCCACCGTTCCGTTGAGGAACGCTAGCGCACGATACGCGCTCTGAGCGCGGTAACCCAATCATCTGCTTCACGCCATCGAGCATCTGCATGCTCTCGAGCCGTATGCGCTTGTGCGCCAGCAGCTGGGTATGAGCCAAGAAATTTCACTGCACCTTGCTTGGCATGCAGATCTCGCAGTACATCTGCCATTAATTCATCCTTAATGTGCCCATCTGCATACATAATGAAGCAGTAGTCACCTAATCCAGCGCTCCGCGTTGGTCGTGACAACAGTTGAGACAAATTAATGCGACGAGCAGCAAACTCCTGCAAAATGGAAAGCAAACTGCCAGGCTCGTCAGCACGCTGAAAAACAACTAGCGCAGTGCGATCGTGACCAGTTGGCGCAGGAATACCTTCTTTAGCCACAAGAACAAAACGTGTTTGGTTGCCAGATTGATCTGCAATGTTTTCGGCAATCACCTCAAGACCATAAATTGATGCGGCATTGCGTGGTGCAACAGCAACAACAGTGATGTCATCAGACTCACCAACAGTTCGCGCAGCTTCGGCAGTGGAGTTAGCCACAAATACTTCTGCCTGTGGAGCATGCTGACGGATATACCCATGACACTGTGCCGTTGCAACCGGCATTGAAAAGATTTTGGTGATGCTTCGAAGAGTTGTGCCCTTCTTTGCCAATAAGCACATCTCAATATCGAGCACAACCTCTCGTTGGATGAGTAAGTCATGATCAAACACCAATGCATCCTGGGTGTAGTTGACTGTGCCTTCAATAGAATTTTCGATTGGCACGAACCCAAGTGAGATAGACCCATCTTCAACTGCATCAAGCACATCGACAACCGTGCGAAACGGAATATGGTCTGCACCTGCAAGATCAGCCTGACTGCGCAGGGCTTGCTGGGTGAATGTGCCCTCTGGTCCTAAGTATCCGATGCGTTGCTTTGGTGATGCCATGACAAATTTCAGTCTACGACAGGGGTTGTTGTTGACTGCGGTAGATTTTGAAGCGCATGGGTACTGGTAATCATCTCTCCTTAACGGCGCCACATCTTGAACGACTGCTCGCAGCCTTTGAGCGACTTGATGGTTCAAGGATTTTGCTCACGGGCGGAAGTGGGTTTGTAGGAAAATGGATGCTACAAACCGCTAAAATTGCCCAAGAGAACTCTCAGAACAAAATCGAACTCGTTATACCGACAAGACAACTCTCTGCTCAACATGTACAGAAAGCGATTGCAGTTGGCTGCCCAAATGTTTCATGGGTCGAAGGTGATTTCTTAAATGAAGTGCCTGATGTTGGACATGTTGACATGATTATTCATACTGCAACGCCAGCATCGGCTCAATTAAATGCCGAGAATCCGGCCGAGATGTTGCGGATCAATGTAGAAGCAATGAAATCTGTTTTAAAGTACGCAGGCAATAACCAATCATTGCTCTTCACTTCATCTGGCGCCGTATACGGCACCCAACCTCAGTCCGTCAGTCATATTGCTGAAGGAGCCGTTGAGCCGAACCCTCCGACGGGACAACTCAATGCCTATGCACAAGGCAAGCAGATCGCAGAGCGAATGTGCAGAGAGGCTGGAGCTAGCGGTCACTGCTCTCCCATTATCGCTCGACTATTTGCATTCGGTGGAGAGTACCTACCTCGTGACACTCATTTTGCGATTGGCAATTTCATACAAAATGCTTTAGATCGACAGCCAATCGCTATACAGGGCGATGGTCGAGCACGACGTTCGTACTTGTATGGGGCAGATATGGCCACTTGGCTATGGAGCACTCTCGCACATGACGAAAATGAAGAGCCATTGCATATTGGTTCTGAGCATTCGGTGTCAATCTTGGAGTTGGCTCAGACAGTGGCCAAAGTTTCTGGCGAGGTATTGAGTTATGTTCCGGAAATTACTGTTGCCAAAGCAATTGATCCTTCAGAACCCGTTCATCAATACGTGCCAGCGAACTTACGCACTCGGCAAACATTGCAGGTTGCAGAATGGGCTTCGCTTGAAGACATAATTAGACGCACACTGCTGCACGCAACTACTTAACTTGACTTGTTAAGAATCTTCCAGCGCGCCTCGAGCATGTCGATACGCTTTGCATCTTCGCGTTCAATCGAGCCATAGTAATCACGCTTGTTCAAGAGCCATAACATCTCAAAGTGCACGGCATTAAGTAATCCGTTTTCAATATCGTCGCTCTGAATTGCCTCGCCTGCAAACACAACCTTGCGAGTTTCAAAGCGCGTCAGCAATACTTTTTGCACTCGACGCAAACACTGAACAGAGTCTTTAGACACCCCGCCACCAACAACCAGTTGGAGCCCGGCTGCTTTGCACACTTCTGCCGTTGTAACGACATCATTCATCACTTGGTCGTCATTGATAGTGTCGCGATTTAGTCCAATTGAACCAGAGAAATCAACGCGTCCGAAGACCATGCCTTGCACACCATCCTTGGCCTTGGCAACGTTGGCAAGTTCTTGACGATGCCTAAATGCGGTGATCGTTTCGACGTTAAATAGAAAGTCGGTGTCTTGCTGCTCATCGGCTGTATACACCTGGTTTTTTGCGGCAACATATTTGCTCAATGCGTATGGGGACTCGACCATCGGAGCAACGATGTAACGAACACCTATCTGCTTAGCTTCAAGCAAGTCGCGAATTGCTTCGCAGCCACCGATCTTCACAGTCAAATCTAGGTTTGCCTTGTGAGCCATCTCGATCAAACGCATGAGTTCTTCGATTCGTGTCCCCTCGGCTTCGAACTCGGCCTTCACGGCAACATACCCGTAACTGTCCCGACCCTTTTTGAGAATTTCTACCATTTGGCGTTCAACTTTATTCATTTTCAAAACCCTTTCTTTTTAGTGGACAAATAAGCATTAAATGAATTGTAATCAAAAACGGTACAAATCTTCGTCCAAAATCACAGGTGTCATTTTGTGTAATGGTGCTGATTCCATTGAGCCGGAGGCAGTAACTTGGCTTGCGATTTTTGGAAAATAGGTCTGTTCTGGGTGTATTGGAACGACATAAAGACAAGAGTTGGCATTTTTCCAAGACTCAAGGAAACTGGGATCTGACTGAAATCCTTCACTTAATGTCATCGAATCAATACCGAAAGCTCGAGCGAGAATTTGCCAGTCGGGGAAACCGAGACCAGACTCGACGTCACAGCCTAAATATGCGCCATCAAAATAGTTTTTTTGTGTCATGCGAATACTCGCATAACCGTTATTTGCAAAAATAAACATTTTGAGGTTGAGTTTTTGTACTGCAACTGTTGCAAGCTCTTGTAAATTTTGAGAAAACCCGCCGTCGCCTTCTACTAGAACTGACCTACGCGTGCGATCCGCAAGCGCTGCCCCAATAGCCCCCGCAAGCCCATAACCCATGCTCGCAAGACCCTTGTTGGTGATGATGGTCTGTCCACCTTTTTGGTTAAATGCTTGCATCATTACTGTAAAAGCGCCACCTGATGAGCACGGAACAATAGTGTCTGTTGATTCGCAGAGATCCGAAAGTGTCAATGCAAAATCAAATGGATTGAGGAATCCTTGATGATGACCATTCACCTCTTCGCTCAGTGGCAATTCTTTACGGATTCGCCGCGCATGGCTTCGCCATTTGGACCAATCTGGAATTTGGGATGCGTCTTCAAATATTGCACGCAGTGTCGAAGTGGCATCTGCACAAATGGCGTGAACAAGTTTTGGATGACCTTTTTCGAGCTCTCCCTTATCTAAGTCAATTTGCACGACATCACCATTTGGGACAAACTCAGACCAATTGAAACCAGTTTGCTGTAATCCCAACCTTGTGCCGGCGGCAATGAGCAAATCAGCTTGCTGAATTATGAGATTGCTCGATCTCTGACCCCAGGTATTTGGGCGACCAAAGTAGAGGTCACGACCCGAATCCATCCGATCTGCCGCATTCCATGTAGTGGTTACTGGTATCCCCCATTTTTCGAATAGCGGAAGCAGCTCGGCACAGTCTTTACGGCTAATCCCACCACCCAACAACAACATCGGTTTCAAACTTTTTGCAAGCATCGAGCGAATTTGATTGACCTCAGCCAATGAAGGCATTGCCACCGAGAGAACTTCATCCGTAATGGCGTGTGATGAACTTGAATCGCTTTGCACGGGTGCTCCCTGTGCGTCTAGACAAACTTCAATGACCACTGGGCCTTTTCTGCCTTCTGACGTTTGTCTTACCAGGTCAGTAAAAAGCTTTTGCGAGATGGGTTGTTCAACCCGAAAAACTGTTTTTGAAATTGGCCGGGAGATTGCAACTCCGTCAATTTCCTGTATGCCACGCTGTCTCAAACCGTTGGTTGCAAGATCGCTGCTCTTTACTTGTCCTCCCAAAACCAACAGTTCTCGGCTTTCCAGATACGCACCAGCAAGAGCAGTAACCAGGTTTGTTAATCCAGGACCGGCAGTCACCAACACAAATGCTTTGCCTTGAGAAAGATGTGACTCATTGAAATACTCGGCTGCAATTCCACCCGATACCTCATGGACAACCGGAACACATGTCATCTTCTGGCGCGCAGCATTGAGCAAATGCATGCTGTTGCCACCGGAGACAAAAAAGCAGTGTGTATAGCCCATCTCGTGAAGCCACTGAATCATTTGATCTGCATGGGTCACTTTGTTTCTCCACTCAGCGCCATTTTTTGCGCATCAATAATCTTCTTCAGAGTTGTTTCGGATTTCGGAATGTATTGCACTCGAACTCCGCCGCTTGAATTTGGCAAGATTAAACAATAATCGGAAACTCCATGCTTCTTGTCTCCATTAAATGCAATCGAGTATTTGTTCCAATCGATAGCACTAACCGGCCATCTCCCGGCGATGCTTCGAACCAACATTGAGGTGTATTCAAATAACTGTTGTTCAACACCAGATAAAACTCTTGTCTGTGATTCAAAAAACAGCGCTGCGCGCATACCGCTTGCGACTGACAACCCGTGAGGTATCCCGTAATCGCTTCCGACTTCGAGTGCGTGACCAAATGTGTGACCAAAATTGAGTTGTTTGCGCTCAGCCTTATCAAACTCGTCTACTTGAATAAACCACTTCTTAACAGCCAAAACATAGGGCAACATAGCATCGAGATTTTCCGGTGTGCTCATGCTCCCGAACCTGAGGAATCCTTCAAACTCAATTGAACTCTTACAAAAACAAATTTTGGCTGCCTCTGCTAGTCCACCAAGAACGTCTGCTTCTGGAAGTGTCAATACAAAGTCGGTATCAACAAACACAGACTGAGGTGGATAAATATTGCCGATGAGGTTTTTAACAGTCGTGGTATTGATTGAGCTTTTGCCGCCGATGCAGGAATCGGCCATGGCAAGAAGAGTTGTTGGTGCGTATTGCCACTTGATTCCACGCATAAATAGCGAAGCTGCGAGCGTCACTACATCTTGGACAATTCCACCACCAATTGCGAGCACAGTTGAGTCTCTGCGAACACCATTTTGTTGCAATGCAACAATGATCTTTTCGACCGTTGACAGATTCTTGGCGCTCTCCACTGCATCAACATAGACACAAGCCGTTTTACCAGATTGCTCGAGCATCGGGCGAAATCGACTGTCCGCGACTATCACATGATTGTTGGATTGAAGTTGTTCCTTCACAACTCCAGAACCGATAATCACATCGTACGAATGGGATTGTGAGGAGATTGAGACCATTGAACGACTTGATGGATCTGCCATTAGAACGATCCAAGTCGGCGAACACTAGGCAAGCATGCATCATGGTTATTAGCACCTCGCCAACTTTTGCGCACGGTGGAAATTTGAAAAAGCGGTTGTGGTTTGACCTTGGTGCCTAGGGGCTGCGGGGCCGCATTCACTAAGCACGTTCTGTTCGTCATGAAGTAATGCGGTTTGGGTTAATACCAAGCACATCGCTCACAATAAAATTTGGTCGACCTTTCACTTCTTCATAAATAAGACCCAAATACTCTGCAATGATCCCCAACATAAATGTGAGCGTGCCAAACGCAAGAGCTATCACTGACACAAGTGTGCCGAAGCCGGCGAATGGAACCCCGCGAAATACCCATACAAAGGCAAAAGCAACAATTGAGGCAAAAGACGAAAGCGAGAGCACAACACCCGTCATCGTGATCAATTTGAGGGGAATATACGAGTGAGCAAATATGCCTTTAACCGCGAGGTCAATGACTTTCAGCGAGTGGGCATTTGACACGCCACCAAAACGTTCCGCTCGATCTGCTTCTACACCTATCGATTTAAATCCAACCCATGCGACGAGCCCTCTCACAAATCGATTGCGCTCTTTCATGGCCCTGACCGCTTCATACACCTTGCGGTCAAGCAGTCGGTAATCACTAACATTTTTGGGAATTCGATTGTCGGTGAGCTTGCCAGCAAGCCAATAGAACGCGCTTGAGTTGAATGAACGAATTGGGCCTGTGCCGCGACGCTTCAGCACGTGCATGTAAATATTTTCGTATCCCTCTTCCCACTTTTTGATGAACTCCGTGATTAGCTCGGGTGGGTCTTGCAAGTCGGCTGTCATAAACACAACTGCATCACCAGTCGCATAGTCGAGACCAGCCGTGATGCCACCGTCCATTCTGAAGTTGCGAGCCAATCGAATGACCTTAAACCGCGAATCACGCGCATTAATTGTCTGCAAAATCTCCCATGTTCGGTCGACAGAACCATTTTCGATAATCAGTACCTCAAAGTCGTAGCGATCATTAACAGCAAACACTGCAGTCAGTTGACGCGCGAGCTCCTCAATACATGCCTCTTCGTTGTACGCGGGCACAATTACCGAAATGAGTTTTTTCATGCGCTCACTTTGGTCTCGATAAATTCGGCAACGGTTGCAACCATGAAGTCGACCATTTCGTCATTAAGGCCTGGGTAGACGCCCAGCCAAAAGGTGTTGTCGGTAATGATGTCAGCATTGGTGAGTGGGCCAACGACCCGATGGGGCATACCGATATAGGCAGGTTGGCGCATGAGGTTGCCACCGAACAGAAGGCGTGTGCCAATGCGACGGCTTTCGATGTGTTGCACCAACTCGAGTCGTGAAAATGGCGCTCCAGGGCGAATGGTGATGGCGAATCCAAACCAACTTGGGTTTGAGTTTGGAGTTGTCTCGGGGAGAATAAGAACTTCTTCAAATTTTTTGAGTCCGGCATACAGTCGATTGAAGTTGTGTCGACGAGCCGCAATGAAGTCAGGAAGTTTTTTGAGTTGTGCAACGCCGACTGCTGCTTGCATGTCGGTGAGTTTGAGGTTGTAACCGATGTGTGAATACACATACTTATGGTCATATCCATAAGGCAATTCACCCAGTTGCCAATCAAATCTGCGTCCGCAGGTGTTGTCGTTGCCTGGAGGGCACCAGCAGTCGCGGCCCCAATCGCGAAAAGACTCCACTATCTTCTTCATTGGTGCCGACTTAACAAGCACACACCCGCCCTCGCCCATCGTGATGTGGTGGGCAGGATAAAAACTGGTTGTGGAGATGTCGCCAAATGAGCCAACTGGTTTGTCGTTGTATGTGGCACCAACTGCATCACATGTGTCTTCAACAACAAAGAGATTGTGTTCCTTGGCAATACTCATTACTCCATCAAGATTGAATGGGTTTCCGAGAGTGTGAGCCATCACGATTGCTTTGGTCTTTGGGCCGATTGCAGCCTCAATGCTTTCCATTGTGGCGTCATACGTGCCGAGCTGAACATCGACGAATACTGGCACCAACCTGTTTTGCAAGATTGGGTTGACTGTTGTTGGAAAGCCAGCAGCAACAGTGATGACCTCGTCGCCTTCTTTGAGCGCTCGCTTCTTGAGGCGAGGCGAAGTGAGCGCAGTCACTGCCAATAAGTTGGCGCTTGAGCCAGAATTGCACAACAATGCGTGCTTCATGCCCATTACTTTGGCGAATTGGGTCTCGAATTGTTCGGCGTATCGACCCGTGGTGAGCCAGAAATCAAGCGAGGAGTCAACAAGGTGTTGCATCTCATCTGCATCAAAGACTTTGCCCGAAACTGGAAGTGTTGAAATTCCTCCCAAAAAAGGCTTTACGGGAAATGCCGCCTGATGGTACTGCTCAACGAGGGCGGCAATTTCCTTGCGCAGTTGATCTGCCGTTTTTTGGTCACTTCCCTGCTGAGGCATTACAAGAGCGTACTAACCTCTCATATATATGTATGAATATGTCGCGTTTAACCCATATAACTCAAGCCCCGAGGCACTTGCAACCGAGCTGACAAAGAAATCAGCCGAGGGTTGGGAAGTTGTCAACATCGTGCCAACGTTTGACGGCAGGTATTGCGCATTCCTTCGCCGCCCGACTTCAGAAGCTGGGACCACGACATCTACCTATACATCTACGACGGCACCATTCCCATCGACTGCTCAAGTTGCGACCACTTCATCTGCTACTCCTGCGGCTTGGTACCCAGATCCTTCCAAGCGCTTCGAGTTGCGCTACTGGGATGGAGCCGAGTGGACAGAACATGTTGCTCGCGGCGGTCAGCAATTTACCGATCAACCAGTGGCCTAAAACGATATGAGGGCAACCTCCATTGGTCATGCTGGAATTTTGGTGCAAACGCGCCAAGCCACGATTGTTTGTGACCCGTGGTTTTTGCCAGCTTTCCTTGGGTCATGGTTCGTTTTCCCACGTAACGATCAGTTGTCGCCAGAGTTGATGGCAGCGATCGAATCTCCTGACTATCTCTATATCTCGCATCAACACGCTGATCATCTCGATGAAGCATGGTTGACAAATCACATAGATAAGACAACAAAGGTCTTGCTCCCCAACTTTGCGACTCGCGAGCTCGAACGACGTCTGAGCAAATTAGGTTTCACAAATTTCGTGCGTACTGAAAATGGCAAAGAGACCGAACTGGGTGACGGCTTGACGATTGCGATACATGTTGAAAGCGCAATCGCCGACGGACCAGGTGGTGATTCGGCAATCGTGATCAGCGACGGTGAGTCGCGCCTAGTTAATCAAAACGACTGTCGCCCTGGAGACTTGGGTGCACTGACAGTGCATGGCCCGGTCGACATGCATTGGTTGCAATACAGCGGAGCCATTTGGTATCCCATGGTCTATGACGAACCACGCGAATCACTTATACAACAAGCACGCTTAAAGGTTGAGAGTCAATTTGCGCGCTCAATGAAATACGTATCGTTGGTAGATGCGCGGGTTGTTGTGCCCTCTGCCGGGCCGCCATGTTTTTTGGATGAAGACTTATTTTCATTAAACATGATTACCGGTGACGAGCTCTCAATCTTCCCTGATCAGACAGAGTTCATAAAACGCCTACAAGCCGTTGGCAACGATCGGGCTACGCTCAACATCCCTGGCACAACAATCGAAATTTCACCATCCTCAATTGTCGTCACTCACCCCATGAGTGACGAACTTGCTCAACGACCCTTTGCGCACAAAGAAGAATATTTGCGCGAATATCAGGCTGACTGGTCTGAATGGCTGCGTGATTACAAAGCAAAATGGCCACAACAGAAAACGAATTTGTTAACTCAGTTGCAGGATTGGTGGCAACCATTATTGGCAATGGCTCCAGCACTGCGAACCGCAATTGGCGGTGGATGCTTATTGAAAACAGATGATGCAGAGATGTATATCGACTTTACAAACGGACTCGTGGTTCCATTTGCTGATCAGAAGTATCGCTATCGATTTGAAATTTCACGTCCGTTGCTTGAAAAAACAGTTGCTGATAAGGCCGTGGATTGGTCAAATTCACTTTTTCTCTCATGTCGATTTACCGCATGGCGTGATGGTGCATACAACGAATTTCTCTACAACTTTTTTAAGAGTTTGTCGGTTGAGCGAATGCGTCGTGCAGAACAAGAAGCAGTGCGGCGAACAGCGCCAGACAGTGCAACC
>WLKU01000010.1 GCA_009701105.1 Actinomycetota bacterium
GCCAATGCGTTGGGTTGGGCAGTTAAAGAGATGGAGCGACGCTACGACTTGTTGGTCGAGGCAGGTTTCAGAGACATCGTTGGCTACAACGCCGCTTACGACCGTGGCGATTTGTCGGAAGAACAAAACACCGACCAGAGTTTTGATCGAATTCCATACATCTTGATTGTGGTTGATGAGTTGAACGACTTGATGATGGTCGCGGCTCGTGACGTAGAAGACTGCATCACTCGTATTGCGCAAAAAGCGCGCGCGGTTGGCATCCACTTGATCGTTGCAACGCAGCGTCCAAGCGTCAACGTCATTACCGGCGTCATCAAAGCCAACATTCCTGCACGCATGGCGTTTGCGGTTTCGAGCCTGACTGATAGCCGAGTAATTCTCGATCAGCCAGGTGCAGAAAAACTGATTGGTAAGGGCGACATGTTGTTGTTGCCTGGAAACACATCGGTGTCGCAGCGAATTCAGTCGGCTTGGGTTGACGAAGCTGAGGTGCGCAAGGTTGTAGGGCATTGGCGTCGCCAAGCACCTGAAGTTGTCTATGTATCTGGTGTCGACGGTGAGAAGAGTGGTGGAAGTGGTGCAGATCTGTTCGGTGGCACCACAGGCGACAGCGATGATGACGAATTGTTGCGTCAGGCAATGGACTTAGTTGTGCGCACACGTCAGGGCTCAACATCGATGTTGCAGCGCAAACTCAAGATCGGTTTTGCTCGTGCTGGCCGCATCATGGACTTGCTTGAAAGTCGCGGCATCGTTGGCCCAAGCGATGGCTCAAAGCCTCGCGAAGTGTTGATGACATTGGAAGAACTCGAGCAACTGCAACAAGCCAGTTAGCGAGTTTTGTGCCGCTTGCATGGCGGGCCAGTCGGAGACCTAAAGTCTCGCCATGACCGAATTTACTGAAATCGCATCTGGACTCCGTTTTCCCGAAGGACCAATCGCCATGCCCGACGGCAGCGTGATATTGGTGGAGATGTTTGGAAAAGTAATCACGCGAGTGTTGCCAGATGGGAGTAAGCGAAAAATTGCTGACACACCTGGTGGCCCAAACGGAATTGCAATTGGTCCTGACGGAGCAATCTATTTGTGCAATAACGGTGGATCGTTTTCAGAAGTTGATTTTCTTGGCCTCACATTTCCTGGACCATTTAATCCAGACAACTACATCGGTGGCCGCATTCAACGCGTGGATATTGCAACAGGCAAAGTGACCGACCTCTACACAGAGTGCGACGGAATCAAGTTGCGCGGGCCAAACGACTTAGTCTTCGACAAACAAGGTGGCATGTGGTTTACCGACCATGGAATTCGAGAGCATCGCACGGCTGACTTCACTGGCATCTATTACGCCAAGACCGACGGCTCGATGATTAAGGAAGTGATCTTTCCGACCGAGTCTCCAAACGGAATTGGCTTGTCTCCAGACGGCACCAAGCTGTATTGGGCCGAAACGCATACGGGTCGCGTCTACCACACAACGATCACTGGGCCAGGCGAGACAACACCGTTCTCGCCAATTGATCCTTCTGGTTTGCTGTGTGGACTGCCGGGCTTGCAATTGTTTGATTCACTTGCGGTCGATGGTGACGGCAATGTGTGTGTTGCCACACTCGGTCTGCAAACTGCTGGCATCACCGTGATCTCGCCAGAAGGCGTAGTACTCGAGCAGATTTTGACAGGCGACCCGCTGACGACCAACATCTGCTTTGGCGGGCCAGATTACAAAACTGCGTACATCACGCTGTCTGGCACGGGCAGATTGGTGTCGATGCCGTGGTCATATAAGGGGCTCAAGCTCAATTACTAAACATGTGAACTGTAGGATTACATGTTGTGCAGCAACGTTTTTATGTCGAGACGCTTGGCTGTCCAAAAAATGATGTCGACTCCGACAAAATTGTCGGAACGTTGCTCGCAGATGGATTGATTGCCACTGATGATCCTGCACTTGCAGACCTAGTTGTCGTCAATACATGTGCATTTATTGAAGATGCGCGCAAAGAAAGTATCGACACGGTACTTGCCCTTGGAGCACAGCGCAAAGATGGTGCCCGACTTGTGGTCACTGGTTGCATGGCCGAGCGCTATGGGGCCGAACTCGCCGAAGCGCTACCCGAAGTGGATCAAGTTGCTGGCTTTGGTGTGCCGGTGCAGATGGGCCGTAAACCAATTTCGGTGTCGGCTGCACCAATTCCGTCATTTGATCTGCTCAACTTGCCGCGACCAAAGAGCACTGCACCGTGGGCCTACATAAAAATTGCTGAAGGTTGCGACCGTAATTGCGGTTTTTGTGCAATCCCAAGTTTTAGGGGCCCGCAACGCAGTCGTGATATCGAGTCCATCTTGCACGAGGTAGACGAGCTCGGTGCAAAAGAAATCGTCTTGATTGCACAAGATCTTGCAAGCTATGGCAAGGATCGCCCAAGTGAACTTGGGGCTGGTTCGATTGTTCCGCTTGTGCGCGCTGTTGCCGCCAAAGTGAAGCGCACTCGGTTGTTGTATCTGTACCCAAGCGACTTGAGCGACGAATTGATTGCAGCAATCCTCGATACTGGTGTGCCGTATTTCGATCTTTCTTTACAGCATGTCAGCAAGATTCATTTGCGTCGCATGCGCAGGTGGGGTGATGGGGAGCGATTCTTGAAGCGCATTAACGACATTCGCGCATTGTCGCCTGATGCAGCTTTTCGCAGCAACTTCATTGTTGGATATCCGGGAGAGACCGAAGAAGACCACGATCAGTTGTTGCAGTTTGTTGAAGACGCACAATTGGATTGGTGCGGATTCTTTACGTTTAGCCCAGAAGAAGGCACGCATGCAATGACATTGCCTGATCACGTGCCAGCCGAACTCATGAACGAGCGAATTGCCGAGTTGCGCGAGATGCAAGACAACATCACGGCGGTGCGACGTGATGCGCTGATTGGTCGCACGGTCGAGGTACTTGTCGACGAAGTGGGCATTGGTCGCACACACTGGGAGGCACCGTCTATAGATGGAATTGTGCACGTAAGTCGAGACTTGCCTGTTGGTGAGTTTGCAACGGTACTCATCGTGGATGCAATGGGTCCCGATTTGGTCGCCGAGGGAAGCTCGGTAGAAGATAGTGATGATGAAGAAGGGGATTTTTAGCCGTGACTGTTGATCCAAGCGCGATTCGCACATGGGCTAACGCTGTAACGGTTGGTCGATTACTGATTTCGCCGTTGATGTTTGCAATTATTCCCGCAGACAATGTGGGTTCGTGGGCAGCAACGGGCTTGTGGTTTTTGTTGTGTCTGAGTGATCTTGTGGACGGCCAACTAGCGCGCAAACACGGCACTACTCGTAGCGGAGCATTTCTTGATCCATTGGCCGACAAAGTTTGTGTGCTTGGTGCCATGTTTATCTTGGTCAGCCGCGGCATGTTTAACCCTTGGCTTGTGGGGCTGATCGCAGCGCGCGAAATAGCTATCAGTTTGTATCGCGTGTTTGCTGGCGCGAAAGGTGTGAGCGTACCTGCAAGCAAGGCTGCGAAATTTAAAACATTTGCACAGCAGGTGTCGGTTGGGTTTGCAGTGTTGCCGTTGAGTGCTGCCGACTTCAACTATCTTGCCAAAGGATCTCTTGGCATTGCCACCGTGCTCACGCTGTATAGCGGCTTGCAATACGGCGCTGTCGCATTCAAAGCACGCAAGCAGGCCTAAGCAATGCGTTGTGATGTTGTTGCTATCGGCACCGAACTATTGCTCGGACAAATTGTCGACACAAATTCGGCGTGGCTTGGCGAGCAACTGTCGGCAGCCGGCATTGACTCGTGTTTGCAAGTCAAGGTGGGCGACAACCTTGAACGGATGGTCAAAGCAATTCGATCGACACTTGCTGACGCAGACGCTGTAATTATTTGTGGCGGTCTCGGACCAACTCATGATGACATCACGCGCGAAGCAATTGCCGAAATCATGGGTGTCGAACTTGAATTTGATGACGCCGTTGGCATGGCCATTTCTGAAATGTTTGCCTCACGCAATCGACGAATGCCCGAGATCAATATGCGTCAGGCAATGGTGCCGAAAGGCGCTGCGATTATCGAGCAGCGGCGTGGCACTGCACCAGGGTTGATCTGCCCGGTTGGAGACAAAGTGATTTATGCAGTGCCAGGCGTGCCGTATGAGTTGTATGAAATGTTTGAACGCGCAATATTGCCCGACTTACTGATGCGTTCTGGTTCTGCATCGGTGATCTCTAGTCGCGTGCTGCGCACGTGGGGCGAGAGCGAGAGCGGATTAAATGAGCGCCTCTTCGGTGTGATTGAGCAACTCGAGAGTGTTGGTAATCCGACGCTTGCATTTTTGGCGAGTGGATGGGAAGGCATCAAGGTTCGACTGACCGCAAAATCTTCTACCCAAGCCGAAGTAGTTGCGATTTTGGACAAGTGGGAAGAAACTGTGCGCGGTGCCATTGGCGACATCGTGTTTGGAGTCGACACTGACACCATGGAGTCGGTAGTGCTACAGATGTTGCGAGAGCGCGGGCTCACACTTGGGCTTGCCGAATCGGTAACAGGCGGGCTAGTTGCAGGACGCCTCACTGGTATTGAAGGTGCAAGCGAAGTGTTTCGCGGCGGAGTCGTCTCATATGCAACCGAGGTCAAGCACTCTGTACTTGGCGTACAGAGTGACATGGTCGTAAATGAAGAAGCAGCGATTGAGATGGCTGTTGGTGCGTGCAAAGTGCTTGGTGCAAGTGTTGGGCTTGCACTGACGGGCGTCGCAGGGCCGGCATCACAAGAAGGTGTCAAGCCCGGAACATTGTGTGTCGGTGTGTGTCTGCCAAACGGAACCACTACTTCGACAACGTTTGTATTACCTGCTGTGCGAGATCAAATGCGCCAACTTTCGGTGATCAGCGCACTTGACTTTTTGCGTCGACATATTCGCGAGTTATAAAAACTCGCCATAACACGCGCTAGATAACTAGCGTTAAACCACCGTCAACCACAAAGATCTGACCCGTTGCATATTTTGTGCGCAACAAGCCAAGTGTTGCTTGCACGCAATCTTCCATGGTGGCCGAACGGTGAAGTGGGGTAACTGCCTTCACTGCATCGTGTTGATTTTGCCAATCTTTTGTCCACGGTGTTTCGACAAGACCTGGTGCGACTGCATTGACACGCACTGGGCCACATGACTTAGCGAGCAACACCGTCATTTGATTGAGTGCAGCCTTGGTCATCGAATAAGCCATCGAACTACCAATTGGTCGTACGCCAGCAACAGAAGTGATGTTGACAACATTGCCATCGTCACTTTTCTTGAGATGCGACATGGCGGCTTTAGTAAGCATCCAGGTGCCGGTCACGTTGACATCAAATGTGCGTGTAAAAATTTCGTCAGTCAAGGCTTCTAGGTCGTGATGAGCGATGAGTTTTGTCCATCCAGCATTGTTGATCAAGATGTCGAGTTGACCAAATTGTTTGATCGTTTCGTCAATGAGGCGTTGACCCGATGCCTTGTCACTGATGTCGGCCTGCACATAGATGGCATTTTGACCGAGTGACTCGGCTATTTTCTGACCCGCTTCAACCGATGACGATGAGTTGATCACCACTGATGCGCCTAGAGAGTGCAGCGAGCGGGCGATAGCTTCGCCAATCCCGCTAGAAGAACCCGTAACTATTGCAACTTTGCCACTTAATTCAGCCATTGTTTGTTACCCGAAGCAGTGGAGCGGTGAGGCATGTTGGGCCACCGTCGCCTTTGACCGCCACATTGTCGCCATTGAAAAGATGCACTTCAACGCCTGCTGTCCGCAAATGGGCTTCGATGACTGGGTTGCCCGCTGCGAGCACGACAACGTTTGGTCTAATAGTCAAGATGTTGCTGCCCTGGGTCAGCATTTCTTTTTCGCTGACGCTAAACCACGAGATGCCTCGCGATTCGAGAAATTGCAATAACCGCACAGGTGCAAGTGGTTCGTAAACAACTGCTTTATCGTGCGCGATAGGTGAGAGCACGCTCATGAGGTGAAGTACCGCGCTTGGTCCTTCGTAATGAGGAAGGTCAAACGAAAAAACATCGACACCATGAGGTGCAAGTAGCGCGCGCACTTGGTCGATTCCAGCCTGATTGGTGCGATAGCCGTGACCAATCAGGAGGGTCTTTGCATCGAGCCAAACTTTGTCTCCACCGTCGGCAAATGCTGGGTCGGTGAGTTGCCCCAAGATTGGAACGCCAAGCCTCTCGAGATCCTTGCGAAACTCTGCAGGCTCTGGTGAACGCACAGGCTTTGCCATACGCAACAAAATTGCACCGTGTGGTGTCATGATCATTGGGTCATGCATGTAGACGGCGTCTACAAGTCCGTCGACTGGTGGCGCAACATCAACTGTGCATCCAAGGCTTTCAAGTAGTTCGGTAAACGATTTGTGTTCGGTGAGTAGTGCCGAAGTATCTGGTTGACGCCAAAAACCTTCTTCCACAAACTTTCCAACTGTCGTTGGCGTGCGCACCAACACTCGCTCGAGTTGTGAAACCATGTCGGGAGTGCCCCATTGAGTGTTCTGTGATGTAGTCATGAGTCTCTAAAAGTAGCAATGATTGGCGTAGTATTTGTTAATGGCACGCAACAAAGTTCGCTTTTTACGGCCCTCAAGTGTGCTGATTGTGCTGGGTTTAGTGGTGCTGTCGGCCTGTGCGGTGAGCAGTACTCCAAGCGCTTCAAGCACATCCGATGAAGTCACCAACTCATTGGTCGAAGTGGATTCGACGTTGCCGGAGACAGTGCCGCCCACTGTTGAAACAGCGGTGCCTGTAGAAGTTGTCGCTGTTACTACGGTTCCTGAAACGACAGTCCCCGAGACAACCACTACTTTGCCGGCTCTAGACATCATGTGTATTACGACCTTGAAGTGCCAGTTTGCAAATCTTGCAGGCGTCGATTATTCATTGCTCAAACTTGAGTTCACCGATTTCAGTGTGGCCAACTTGGCTGGTGCGCGCTTTGTAAGAGCCAACCTCAAGCAGACCCAATTCATTCGAGCCAATGTTGCTGGTACCGACTTCACAGGGGCCAACCTGGCAAGTGCGAACTTCACAGGAGCAGTTATTGCTGGCGCAAACTTCACCAATGCCAACATGCTGAGCACGGTGATCTGCGGTTGGGATCTCGAGTCAGTTGTTGGAATCTCGGCAAAGCAACTATCTGAAGTCCAAGTATTTCGAACGAAGGGCAATCTGTATTGCCCATGATGGTGCAGCGCGCTGTTAATCGCACGCCAGTGCCGTGGAAAAACGGTTTAGGTGTGCAGTACGAAATCATCTGTGATGGATCACTTCCCGATGACTGGACTTGGCGACTTTCCACTGCCGATATCACGCAAGACGTTCCGTTCTCCTCATTTCCTGGGGTAACTCGCGAATTCTGTGTTGCCGATGGCAATGGAGTGGTGCTCAATATCAATGGGGTGGATCATCGTTGCGAACCTGGCTCTGTCACGACGTTCCGTGGAGACGATGTGGTATTCGCAACCTTGATTGACGGCCCTATGCGGGCGCTCAACTTAATGGTGCGCGATGGTGCAAAAAGCAGATTATTGAGTCTGAGCACCACAGATCAAGGTGTTGCTATTTGTTCGGTAGTTGTTGCGTTAGGTTCGACTTCGAATCTGGTAGTAGATGGCGATCGGATCGCCATGCAAAATCTAGACGCTTTGATTTTTGATTCGCCAATTACGATTCAAGTTGCTGACGGTGTTGTCGCAACGATTTAAGTGTTAGGCATCACTAATTTGCGTTAGGTGTCACTATTTATTTTTAATGCATCATTTATGTGACTAGATGTAAATCGTCACATCAAGTGAAAACCGTTTGCTGTTATAGAGATTCGTTGCAATTAGTGGCGTCTAGGGAAGTGTTGTCTTGGAACTTTTTCGTACTCTTATTTCCACGCGAGAAAGGCGAGAACTATGTCAGATACTTCATCAGGGTCAACAGTTCAAAAAAGTGAATCATTCCTAGCCAAGTCGGTTGTTGGTCTCATGTTTGTTGCCGTCTCAATTGCCGCACTTGTATTAGGAGTCGTGGCAGTAGTAGCGATTAACAACGATAACGGAGGCTCATCAACGTCGAGTTCTTCTTCGGCGGCAGTGGCGACAATCGTGCAGGTGAGAATGACCGAATTTGCCGTCACCATGACACCAGCAACGGTGCCACCAGGCGAAGTCACCTTTCAGATTGTCAACGGCGGCACGCTCGAGCACAACTTTGCAATCCCCACGCTCAACAAGCGCACAATTATGTTGAAGTCTGGCGAGACAGCAGAACTCGTAGTTTCTGGACTTGAAGTTGGTGAAGTTGCCATTATTTGTGAGGTTGCAGGTCATGAGGCATCCGGCATGAAAGCCACGCTGACTGTCGCAGAAGGCGCATCAGCAATGGCAAGTACTGACACCGCGCCGATGTCGGCAATGACATGGCAACAAATGGATAAGGCGATGGAAGAGGTTGCCATGACATATCCAGCCAAGACTGAGGGCATTGGTAACCAAGAGCTTGAATACACCATGTCGGCTGACGGCTATAAAGAATTTGTTCTTACTGCCAAGATTGTGAAGTGGGAAGTTGAAGTTGGCAAGTTCGTCGATGGCTGGACATACAACGGGATGATTCCTGGTCCAGTTATTCATGTGAACTCGGGCGACAAGGTGCGCATCATTCATAAGAACGAATTGCCAGAATCGACATCGTTGCACCTGCACGGAATTCGGGTACCAAATGCAATGGATGGTGTGGACCCTTATACGCAGAAGCCAATTGAGCCAGGTGCCACCTTCAACTACGAATTCGTTGCTGACGGTCCGGCTGTAGGTATGTATCACTCACACCACAACGCACAGGTGCAGATTCCAAACGGTATGGCCGGTGCAATCATCATCGATGATTGGAAAACTCTTGCGATGAAGGCAACCAGTGGCCGAACGGGTGATGCAGATGGTAAAGCTGAGCAAGAAGTGGTCATGGTATTGAACGACGCCGGCAACATTGGTCTCTCGCTCAACGGCAAATCATTTCCTGCAACAACGCCATACACACTAAAAGTTGGCGAGACCATGGTTGTGCACTATTACAACGAAGGTTTCATGACTCACCCAATGCACATGCACCAACCAACAGGCTTGGTCGTGGCTCGTGATGGAGTTGTTCTCGATTCGCCATACTTTGCTGACACGATCAGCGTTGCCCCTGGTGAGCGTTGGACAGTGGTCTACACCGCGCAGGATGCAGGTGTATGGGCATGGCACTGCCACATCCTCACGCATGCCGAAACACCTCAAGGTATGCGCTACATGGTGACAGCAGTAATCGTTAGCTAGATGATTTACCCTTCGGGGCTGTGTAGCGAGGGAAACTTCGGTACACAGCCCTTTTGGTATTTGTGGGTCGATTCGCTCTGTGGGTGGTTGAAGCGAGATACTTGAAGCATGGTCAGTAAGCCAGCATCGCCAGTTACGCGTGAACTCAATAGTTCAACACAAGGTCGTGTCTTTGACCCTGCCGATCTTGAGCGCGTTACACGTGGATTCATTGCGGCGCGTACTGAGGCCAAAATTGTTGACGACAAAGGTCGCAAAGTAATCGACACTGCTGCGTATGATTTTTTGCGCGACAATCGCGATACGCCAGACACGGTGAACCCACATTTGTGGCGACACGCAACGCTCAATGCCCATCACGGGCTATTTGAAGTCGCTGATGGCGTGTGGCAGGTGCGCGGATACGACATTTCGAACATCACGTTTATTCGTGGCGACAAAGGTTGGGTAGTCATTGACCCACTCACAAGCGACTTCACGGCTCGGGTATCTCTCGAACTGATTAACAAACATGTTGGCGAACGCCCTGTCACTGGTGTGATCTATACACATTCACACGCAGATCATTTCGGCGGAGTACTCGGAGTGACAACGCGAGCAGATGTGGATGCTGGCAAGTGCGTCGTCATTGCACCTGAAGGATTCTTGTATGAGGCGATTGCTGAAAATGTAATTGCTGGGCCAGCAATGGGCAGGCGAGCGACCTATCAGTTTGGGCCGCTCCTTCCAGCAAGTCCAGAAGGTCATGTTGACTGTGGTTTAGGTAACTCGGTACCAACAGCAGCGCCGTCATTGGTGGCACCAACTCATGACATCACGTTCACGGGAGAAGAGTTGGTTGTTGATGGTGTGCGAATTGTGTTTCAGATGACTCCTGAAACCGAGGCTCCAGCCGAAATGAATTTCTTCTTTCCAGACTTCGGTTGGTTGTGTATGGCCGAGAATTGCTCGCACACAATGCACAACCTCGTGCCTATTCGGGGTGCGCAGGTGCGCAATGCATTGAGTTGGTCTAAATACATCAATGAGAGCATCGAGTTGTTTGGTGCCGACACCAAGATTTTGTTTACGTCTCACAACTGGCCGCGATGGGGGACTGATGATGTTCGCGAATTTCTCATCTTGCAACGTGACCTCTATAGATGGATACATGACCAGACAATGCGTTGTGCAAATCAGGGCATGACACCGCTGGAGATTGCCGAATTTTTGAAGATGCCCGACGAGTTTTTGGCAAACGAACATACCCGTGGCTTTTATGGCGACCTCGTTCACAACTCGAAGGCTGTGTACCAGCGTTATCTCAGTTGGTATGACGGGAACCCCGCCAACCTCAATAAGTTGCAACCAACCGATGCGGGAAAGCGCTATGTCGATCTAGCGGGTGGCATGGATGCGCTGTTGGCATCAGCACAAAAGTCGTTTGATGCCGGCGACTATCGCTGGGTGGCAGAACTGGTCAACCATGCAGTGTTTGCAGACCCGACGAATATCAAGGCCCGCGAGTTGCAAGCAGACACGCTCGAACAACTTGGTTACCAGGCCGAGTCTTCAACCTTTCGCAATGCGTATCTCATGGGAGCACAAGAATTACGAAGTGGCCCGCCGCCGCCAGTCGAACTTGGTGCACGGGCTCGCGGTATGACGCGCGCGATGACAATAGGTCAGGTGTTTGACACACTTGCGGTGCGGTTGATGCAAGAGCAGGTCGGTGGTCTTGCAACCACGATTAATTGGAACTTCATCGACATGGTGGGTACGACAGATCAGTCGTGGATTTTGGCACTGTCAAATAGAACACTTGTGTCAACACAAGGACGTCATGATGATGCTGCCGATGCGACTATTCACATCAAAAGAGAAACATTGTTGGATGTCATTACGCAGGCCACGACTTTCATTCATGAAATGACCGAGGGGACGATCACTGTTGACGGTGATGCCGGGGCGCTCTTGAACATCTTTGGAAACTTGGAGAAATTTGTAACGGGCTTTGCAATAGTTGAGCCCTAATAGGGGTGGGAAGGTAACGCGCAAATTTCTATTTTGAATCTTTGGCGAATTATGCTTCTGGTAGGCGAAACGGAGCATGACTATGAATAACGACATGATGACCAAAGTGCAAAGCGGCAAGGGTTTTATCGCTGCACTCGACCAAAGCGGTGGCAGCACACCAAAAGCACTCAAGCTCTACGGAGTCTTGGAGTCGGAGTACTCGGGTGACGAGCAAATGTTTGACCTCATTCATGCAATGCGCTCACGCATTATCAAGAGTTCGGTGTTCTCTGGTGAGCGAGTGCTCGGTGCCATCTTGTTTGAAATGACTATGGATCGCACTATTGACGGCAAAGGTGCAGCAGAGTTTTTGTGGGAAAACAAAGGTGTCGTGCCTTTTCTCAAGATCGACAAGGGATTGGCCGACGACCAAGATGGCGTACAGGTGATGAAGCCAATGCCCGAACTGGATGCATTGTTGGCGAAGGCCACGAAACACGGTGTGTTTGGAACCAAGATGCGTTCGGTAATCAAGTTGGCCAACGAAAAGGGCATCAATGATGTTGTTCGTCAGCAATTTGAAGTTGGCAAACAGATCATTGCAGCCGGACTCGTCCCAATCATCGAACCTGAAGTGGATATCAATAGCCCAAAAAAGGCTGAGGCTGAGGTGTTGTTGAAGGCCGCTATTTTGTCGGAGCTCAATAAGTTGAGTGCTGATCAAAACGTGATGCTCAAGCTCACCTTGCCAAATCAGGATGGATTCTTTGCCGAGTTGGTGAAGCACCCGAGGGTTGTGCGCGTGGTGGCGTTGTCGGGTGGCTACAGCCGCGAAGATGCAAACAAGCAGTTGGCAAAGAATGCTGGAGTGATTGCGAGCTTCTCCCGTGCACTCACAGAAGGTTTGTCGGCCAAGCAATCTGATGCAGAGTTTGATGCATTGCTCAACTCGGCGATTCAAGGAATCTACGACGCATCAAATACATGAGTATTGGTAAATGAGCACTTCTTCATGAGTGATATTCAGCAACCAGTTGAGTGGTTAATCGTCGCACAAAATTTGCCAGAGCACGCGCGCAATCCCATTCACACTGATGCTGGTGCACAAGCTGCAGGTTTTCCGCGAGCACTTGTCGCCGGCGTAACCACTTATGCATATATGACGCATCCGCTTGTCGTTGCGTGGGGAGAAGATTGGCTTGCGCGCGGTGGTGGTGAAATTCGTTTTCGTCGGCCAGTGTTTGATCAAGACGCGTTGCGGTGTGTGCCAGTCTTTGATGACAACGCAGTTGAAGTGCAAGCAATAACTAGCGAACCAGAACAACCCCGGGCAATCTTTCGTGCAGTGCGAGATGGCGGGGCAGTACAGCCACTTCGTGATGGCGAAGTTCTACCGTCAAAGGAATTTGAGTTGATCGACACGTTTAGTTGCGACTACGGCTCGCGCGCTGGTGATGACTTATCGTTTTTTGCCGATCGTGGACTTGTGCACCCTGCGGTGTGGCCGGCTCTGGCCAACGACATTGTCTACAACTATGTTGCTCGTGGCAGTTGGGTGCATTTGCGCAGCATCATTCGGCATCACGCAACGGCACCGGTTGGTGCAACAGCAGAATTACGTTCGGTTGTAGTCAACAGATTTGAGTCGCACGGTGAGCGTGCAGTGCTAGACGTACATATTGTGGTTAACGATCAAGTAGTGGCCTCACTTGAGCACGAAGCCATTGTTGCCCTTCCTTAGCAATCTCAAGTGCTTATAGTTATTGGCACAAACGTCCCAAAAGAAGATGTACGCCAAATGACGCGCTTGTTCACTTATAATTCATTCAGCAATCACCAAATTGACTAGTCCATTCTGGAGGCATCAGATGAGCCAAATTCGCAAAAACGCTCGCAAGTTCGCAGCAATAATCGGCTTGTGCAGCGTTGCATTTGTCGCTATCCCTCTGGCTGGCACTTCGGTCTCCGCAGAGACTGCTCCAGTTTTTACGCTGAGCACAACTGTTGAGAATGTGCAGCAATGTGGATCATTGGTCGGCTATACGATTTCGTCAACTGGAGGAGCTGTAACCAGGTACGCAATTTCTCCTACTGTTCCAAAAGGATTGATATTCAGTTCTACTACCGGATTACTTTCTGGTAAACCTGAGGTAGTAGCAAGTGCGACTCAGTTCTCTATAACTGGAACCAATACAGCTGGTTCGCTGACAAAATACTTCACGCTTGCTGTTACACAACCCGAGATCAAAGATATTTATCCGAAGTGCCAAGTAGTAACCGGAGTAGTGGGTACTTCAATTTCTCCGACAGTGGCTTATTACGACTGGAACATTCCAAGCGAATACAACTTCACAATTTCTCCAGCTCTGCCAACAGGTCTGACGATTAATGAACTTACGGGAGTAATTAGCGGAACACCAACCAAAGAAACTCCTGCGGTTGACTGGCAGTTCACAGTAACCATGGATGAAGAAGACCAGCCGAATCAGTACTTTGCAACTGTGACAATGACTATCTATCCTCTGGTGGTAGCGACTACGACGACAACGACAACGACAACTGTTGCTGCTACAACGACGACAACTACAACTGTTGCGCCGGCAACAACCACAACTGTTGCGCCGGCAACAACCACAACTGTTGCACCAACCACTACCACCACAGTTGCTGTTGCCAAAAAGACAACAATTGTCTGCACTAAGGGTTCCACGACCAAGCGTGTAACCGCGGTCAATCCAAAGTGTCCAACTGGCTACAAGAAAAAGACAAAGTAATCGAAAACTGACTAGAACTTACGTTTCAGTCAGTGCAAATCACGCCATTCTGAAGCACGGGTAGGCCACGAGGCTCAATTTCTATTGGGTGCGATCCAGTCGAGCTTCCTTCGTTGGCATTACCTTCCAAAACAACAGCATCACTTTGGGCGTACTGCACGATGTATGCCTTGCGCACACCATTCGAGGTATTTGGTCCGGTGAGGTGTGGGGTGAGCGATGAAAAGAACACTGCGCCACCAGCTCGCACCTCAGCGATTGCCGGCGTCGAGGGCGGCGTTTCAAAGCACTCATAACCAAGTGTCGGCACTATGTAGTGCGACATGGTGCCTTGCTTGTGCAACCCAGTCACAACTTGCGGACAGCCATTTTCAACGGTTGCACCATTGAGCGAGATCCAACAAGTGAGATAATGCTGCGGGTTAACAAATAGGTAACCGTTGTCTTGGTGCCACGGAAAACGGCGTGGTTTCTCTATCTGTTTATAAACGGTTTGATCGTGGTACATGCGCACGTCGGGCCCGACGAGATCTCGGCATGCCCCCATGATTGTTGGATTTTTAACAAACCTGCGAATCGCTGGAATCTTGCTCGCAAGTTGTCCTGCAAAAGTAATTGCACCCTTTTCGGAAATTGCAATGCGCTCGTTCGGTTGGGCTGCCAACACTGCAACAGCTTCGGCGTCTGCAGCGTCAGTAATTGCAACGAGGTCACGTAGTTCGTCTGCAGAAAAAATATCATTGACAACGACATAGCCATCTTGATCAAACTGATCGATTTGGGCCTGTGAGAGAACGCCACTCGTGGCAGTGTGGTTTTGCCATTCGAACAACTTGTTCCAGGGGTGGTTATTCATAGGTATTATCGTGGCAGATATGAGACGTTTTTTTCGCCTCGTGGGTCTCGTGCTGATAGGAACCTTGCTTGTCTCCGTAGTGCCTGTAGATGCTGCGACTGCGGGTGGTAAGTGCACCAAGGCTGGTCTCACCCAAAAGACCAAAGGCATTTCTTATAAGTGCACCAAGTCGGGTAAGAGCCTCAAGTGGGTCAAGGTTTCCGCAACTGCGACAAACACAAGCGCAACAACAACCACAACCACAATCGCAACGAAGGGAGTTAATGGCCCAGTGGGTATTACTTCCTGGACGACAACTGTCTCGCCAAACCCGGTCAAACCCGGTGCCCAATTTACGATTACGTCGGTTATCAGTTGTGGACCGATTATGTCGTTGACTGGAAGTCCTCATTATCCAGAAATGCTTGCATGGATGAATGCTCCGGGTTTTGTCGGAGCGCAATTTGGGGTTCCAATATTAAGTAACGGTGGCAACACGGCAACTTTCACGGGTACCGCAACTGCGCCTTCGGGGACGGGTGGGTTCAAAGTTTGGACATACGTAAGAGATCGCATTAATCCAAATGCATGCACCGGCGACGTGAGTAGTTACAAGAATTCCGATGGGGCTAGCTTTCTGACGTTGACAGTGAGTAGTAGCGCGGCGACTAATACGACAGTGGCTGGTGCTGTTGCCAAAGACGGTGGTGCATGCACTAATGGTGGTGACAAGTCAACTGCAAGTGGTGGATATTTGGAGTGTCGCGCAATTTCGGGTGGCAGTTACAAGTGGTTCAAGCTATCGACTAGCCCAGCAGCAGTGTCGATGCCTGCTGGTGGTAGTTCGCTTGACGCATGCAAGCTCACTGAAGCCCGTATCAATAAATTTCAGCCATGGAATATTGGTTTTCCACGTGGAACTAGTGATGATACGCCAGCACTTCCATCAACTGGGGTTTCAAACATCCAATTGATTGCTGTCGATTTCTCTGATGCTGTGGGAACGGCTGAAGAGTTAACGGCTGCGGATGCTCAAATTTCTGAGTACAACAAATGGTTTAAGTTCACGTCAAATGGAACCTTGTCATTTAACTGGCAGTATCCAAAACGTTGGCTACGCATGTCAAGACCATCTCCCGATTATGTGCACGTCAAGGGAGATCGCGCAAAAGTTCTGCCGATGGCACAGGAAATCGTTTCACTTGCTGATCCTTTGATTGACTTCACGAACTCTGATTTCGTATTTGTTTTGTTTCCAAGAACTATTCATGGTCTCAGTGATGGAATTGGAATGGCCAACTGGCGAGTCGAGTCTGCCGATGGTCCCGTAAAGAATTTATTCGGGGGTGCCGATTATTTCTATGACAACAATTACGAATTGTGGAGTTATTGGATTCACGAGTGGGGTCACCCCATGGGACTTGCTGGTCATTCGCCGAGGTCAAACCTCAGCATTATGGACAATCAAAATGGAAGTTCAGTCACGCTCAATGTGTGGGATACGTTTTTTGCAGGGTGGATGGGTGCGGATGAACTGTATTGCATGCCGAGCACACAGTCAACACTTGAAACACAGTTAATTCCACTTGAGCGATTGCAGCGCGGCATGCGTGGCGTGATAGTTCCAATTTCCACAACTGAAGCACTTGTTGTCGAGTCGCACCGGGCTGAAGGTTGGGGTTCTCGGTTGGGTGATGGCACCTATGGAGTGCTTGTCTATTACATCGATACCACTAAGGACACCGACCGCTCTGGTGAACAACAAGGGATTGTAAAAGAGGTATGGTCAAAATACGTGACTCCGATGACAGTTGATACGAATCCTGATCCCAGCAATGCTTTGAAGAAACTATTACTGCAGGGTGACAGGGTGACCTATAAAGGAATAACAGTGACGCTGACCAAAACTGGTGACGTCGACACCGTGAAAATCACAAAGTAGAGGTTTTGATAATCGGTCTAGATCTAGTACGTAGCGCTTGAAGCCATTTGTCGTCAATGCGAAGGGCGACAACGAGTAGCGCAATTGCAGCGATGCTGTCGAGCCACCAGTGGTTGCCAGTTGCAGTAACTGCGTACACGGTCAGTACAAGATGTGCCATAAAGACCCAACGCCATTTGCTTGTCGATGCGGCAACAATGCCAAACGACACCAATGCAGCCCAACCAACATGTATCGATGGCATCGCAGCAATTTGGTCAGAAACACCAGTACCGACTGGCCCATACACCGAAAGACCATAACGAGTGGCCAGGTCGACATAGCCAAGTTCTGGTAAAAAGCGGGGAGGAGCAACGCGTAAATAACGAATGACAAGACACGCAGCGGTCAGCATGGCCAAACTATTGCGCCATCGTGAATACATATCACGGTGTCGCCAGAACAACCAGACCATGAAGGCGACCGTTGCAGGCACGTGGGCGATGGCATAAAAAGCATTAGTTGAGCGAGCCAACCAGTCGTGCTCTAGTACGAGAAGTTGCAGTGAGAGTTCAGTTGGAATGTGAAACCACTGTTGCAACCGATCGATTTGCCGAGCACGCTCAATCGCCCCTGGTGCGTGGTCGAGGGGGAGTGTCATGGCAAGGCGCCACAGTGTGTAGAGCCCTGAAATCAGTGCCAATTCTGTACTCCAAGCAATAATCACACTTCGGATCTTGTTCTGTGAGAACTGGCGGAGCACGAAAACGGTAACGAGGCAAGCAATTGCGACGATTGTTGCCTGATCCCAGGTCACCCACTTCATCGAGGTATTCACTGTGTAAAACCGTAATGCGTTTATTACGGTATGTAAGTGATGAGACTTCTTGAGGGCAAGGTTGCAGTCGTTACCGGTGCTGGCAGCGGTCTTGGGCGTGAGTACGCAATCGCTTTAGCCCAACACGGTGCATCAGTTGTTGTTAATGATTTTGGTGCAAGCGTGGACGGCGAACGAATGCAGTCAAACTCCGCTGATCAGGTTGTTGATAGAATTATCTCGCTCGGCGGGAAAGCTGTGCCGAATACTGCAAGTGTCGCTGACTGGGACGGTGCAAGTTCAATTATTGAAACAGCTATTGAACATTTTGGTCGTCTTGACATTGTTGTCAACAACGCTGGCAATAATCGGCCTTCATCTCTTGTTGATCTCACCGAACAAGATGTTGATTCACAAATCAGTGTGCACCTGAAAGGCACATTGGCAGTCAGTCATTTTGCCGCGGCTTACTGGAATGAGATAGGGGTTGATGCGCACCGAGCAATTGTCAATACAACGTCTGCTGCTGGTTTGCACCCGACGGCTGGTGGCGGTGTGTATGGCGCAACCAAGTCGGCAATTGCTGCACTCACTGTGAGCCACGCACAAGAGCTTGCTCGACTTGGTGCGCGTGTAAATGCAGTTGCGCCTTGCGCACGAACCAGGATGGTGAACGAATCACCAACAGTTCTGGCGATGATGCCGAAAGCCGAAGGGTTTGATCGACATGCGCCCGAACACGTTGCGCCACTCGTGGTGTATTTGGCAAGTTCATTGTGTCGATTTACGGGACGAGTGTTCGCTATCGAAGGCCCTGATATGGCGATCTATAGATCATTCAGTGTTGAGCAAGATTGGTCGACACACGAAGCCTGGACACCCGAGGCATTGGCGCAAACATTTGCTGAAATAAATGAACGTTCTGACACTCAAGCTTTTTTTCCTGGGGGAGTTGTACGGCAAAGTGTTCCATCCGGTCGCACGCTCAAGTCCTTGCTCGAGATTGAAAATCAACATAACCAATAAGGGCGTTGATCGGAGTATTGGCATTGAGTAGAATTTAAGAGGGCAAATATTTGTTACTGAACCGAGGGGGATTTATGTTTGCAATGAGAAAAAGTGCAACACGAACATTGGTTTTGAGCGCAGTGACTATGGCGTTGTTGGTTGCAACAGCGAGCGTTTCAGTTGCTGCGAGCATGACCCAAAGCGGTTCGAAATACAGTGCCCAAATCTGCCCTGACGGCAATCCTTGCCCTGCAGCCCCAGCGGCCAGTGTCGACTGCACTCCATACGCTGGCAAAACCTTGCCACGTGAGTGCACGCTCGCGCCAGGTGAGGGTGAAAACGAAGGCTTCAATATCGGCAACCTTCCAGACGTGAAAGTCACCGTTGGCGCTGCACGCAAGGTGACAACGTTTGACATGTCAGATGTAATTAGTGCAATGGGGCAGTACTCGTCAATGGCATTGTTTTACGTTGATTTCGGAGATGGCACGGGTTATGGAAGCGCAGGTAATTTGCGAGCACTTACATCTTTTCCTTCCTCTCATATTTATGTAGAAGCAGGTAACTACACAATCACTGGCTATGGGTCTTACAACGGTCGCACCGACAGCACGACAATGAATATCACTGTTCCATCTGCAAAAAACCCTGACCCAACGCCCGACACAATTTCTAGTACTACTTGGACGAAAACTACTGACACTGTTACTGACACTGTCGAAGCGACTGGCTCTGCAAGCTCGGTTGGAAGTGTGCAAATCGGTGTAGGTGGTGCAGCAATTTCGGATGCAACATCAAAAGCTCCAGCAACAAGTGCAGCCACGGCACCTCAAGTGACTGTCAAACCTTCGAACGTGCTCATCGTGACGGTCCCAAAACTTCCCCCTGACACGGAGGTGCTTGCCGAAGTAAAGGTTGGCAAAACGTGGTATGAGATTCCTACTGCAGATGTCACAGATGGCGGCACGCTGACATTGTCGGCACTTACATTTATCAAGGCGGGTAGTTACACCGTGCGACTTACTTTAGAGTCGGGCGCAAAACGTTATGTGACCATTAAGGTCAAGCGCTAACA
>WLKU01000100.1 GCA_009701105.1 Actinomycetota bacterium
CCGCTGCGAGCCGCATATTCGATGTATGTAGAAGGTGTTGCTCCTCTTGCTGAGCACTACCCAAAGATGGTGATGCCGATGTTGTTGATTAACTCGGTCCAAGATCACGTTGTCGAACCAACTCAAAGCGACTTCTTGGTTCAACACTATGCAGGCAAAATTGAACGCGTAATGCTGGAAAAGAGTTTCCATGTTGCAACTCAAGATGTTGAAAAAGAAACTGTGATGTCTCGTTCGGTCACATTCGCTAGGCAGGTCTTAGGCGCGTGAATTTTCTTGCGGTCTTACCAAGCCCAAGTAGTGGCTCGTTGCATCTAGGTCCACTCAAACTCAACGCGTATGGTGCGATGATCGCACTTGGTGTGATGGCAGCTGTGTGGCTTGCCGGTCGTCGCATGGAAAAGCGCGGAATCGGTACGCGCGACGACATGGGTTCAATCGCAATGATCGCCGTGCCCGTTGGCATTATTGGTGCGCGTTTGTATCACGTTGTCACCGACTGGCAACGATTTGAAAACGATCTCGGCAGCATCGTGCAAGTGTGGAAAGGCGGCCTTGGCATTTGGGGCGGCATCGCACTCGGCACGGTTGCGGGCGTGTGGTTTGCAAAGCGCAAAGGCATCTCGATTGGTTTATTGCTGACTTGTGTTGCACCGGCCTTGCCACTTGCACAAGCAATCGGTCGTTGGGGCAACTGGTTTAACCAAGAGCTCTTCGGTCGTCCAACCACATTGCCTTGGGCTCTTGAAGTATCTGCTTCAACTGCCAAGGCTGCTGGCTATGCGGCTGGCACCACTTTTCATCCAACATTTTTGTATGAATCATTGGCTTGCGGTGCATTGTGTTTCGCACTCATTGCTCTCGACAAAAAAGTGCCTATGCGTCCTGGCAGATTGTTTTGTTTTTATACGGCTGGTTACACGCTGTTCCGCTTTTTCATTGAAGGAATTCGCATCGACGAAGCACATCATGTCGGTGGATTACGACTCAATCAGTGGGTGTCGCTTGTGGTGTTTAGCGTGTCAGTGTCGTTGATTATCGCAATGCGGCAGCAAGATCTTCAGGAATCATCGGATTGAAATATTCCCCGGTCGACACTTCGGCTGCTGCGATATAACGCATCACTCCGTTGCCACGCCACGGAGAAACGATTTCAAAATTGAGCCATGCATCGGCATGTTTCGTTTCGTTTGTTGTCGGTCGCTGATTGAGCCATAACATGTATGGCACGCGCGCACCGAATAGCGAATCAATTCGAGTGAGCGCGTCCACCAACATTGCAGCACATGCATCACGCTGTTGAGGGCTGAGTTCGCTCAAGCTTCCAACTTGTATTGAAGGGGCAATCTCGAGTGCCACTGGATGCACGGATGCGTACGGAACCGAAGTGCGCCAGCCATCGTGCTCGTGCACAAGTCGTTCTTGCGATTGGTCTGGTCTCCAACCATTACTGAGTCGCGCACTCGTGCGTGCCGGAATGTGGTCAAACGCATAAATCTGTCCATGCGGGTGATCAATCGTTGCACCAACTTCGCGTCCGCGATTTTCAAAGATCAATATGGCATCAACATCTGCGCGCGCACCGAGTTCGGTTGTTCGTTGCGCCCACAAATCGATCACGCTTCGCACTCCTGTTGTACCGAGACCTGCAAAGGATTGATCATGATCAGGCGAGTACAACACGATCTCACAACGATCGTTCGGCATTGGAGGCCAACGATTTGCAAAGTGATGTGTTTCGTAAGGTTGAGGCGCCTCAAGTCCACCCACGCAAAACGGGCAATCGGTGGCGGGCAAATTGGGGCGATTTTGTCGCGATCCAACAACGTGCACAACAGTGCCTGTAGAGGGATCAATGCGTTCATTGCCCGAGCCACCATGCGTGAGGTTGTGTTGAGTAGTCATGGATCTGCAACAGACGGTACCGTGCGCAGTGGTGTCTACTCAACCAATACGTCCAATCCTGAAGCACATCGGTGATTCTCGCCAGTCGGTGGTGTGCGACGTCTCGGGTGGAGCGCCAACAGTTATTTATTGGGGTGCAGCATTGAACGCGGTTTCGCTAGCCAATCTTGATGCGATTGCGACAGCAACTGCTCGGCCAAACATGCCCGGCGTGACCGATGCAATCAATGCAATTTCATTGGTGCCGTGTCATGGCGATGGCGCCACGATGCGACCAGGTATCGGTGGTCATCGTCCGGGCGGTCGTCATTGGGCGCCAAGGTTTTCTTTTGTGAGTTGCGAAGTTATCAATCAACAATTGATTTCGATAGCGCGAGATGATGTTGCGCAACTCGAACTTGAAACCAAACTTGAATGCAGCGCATGGGGCACACTTCACGCCAGCGCAATACTGCGCAATATTGGCGAGTCGCGATATTTGCTGACAAATTTGACTATCACGTTGCCTGTCGCCGAGAGTGCAACTCAGTTGCTCACATTTAGTGGTCGGTGGGCGCGTGAAGCACAGTTGCATCGACGCGATTTTGTTGATGGTGCGTGGACTGCAGAAAATCGCACAGGACGCACATCGCACGAGCACTTACCGTTGATCTTTGCAACGGAACACTCTGCAGACAATTGGTCTGGTCAAGTGTGGGGAGCACATCTTGCGTGGAGCGGCAACTCGGTGTTGCTCGCCGAAGTGTTGCCAGACGGCAGAAAATATGTGCAGTTGGGCGAACTGTTACACGCGGGCGAGTTGTGCCTCGAGCCAGGTGAATCGTATGCAACTCCTGAAGTGATTGGCGTGTGGTCGGGCGATGGCCTCAATAGTGCAACTCATGCGTTGCATCGCAATGTGCGTTCCCGCTCGCATCATCCAACGGTCTTGAGCCCTCGAAAAGTGATGCTCAACACATGGGAGGCCGTGTACTTCGATCATGATCTCACGCGTTTGTGTGCACTTGCCGATGCTGCAGCCAATGTTGGAGTTGAACGTTTTGTATTAGACGACGGGTGGTTTGGCTCTCGCCGCAATGACAAGTCTGGTCTTGGTGATTGGTTTGTGTCGCCAGATGTCTATCCGGATGGACTTGCCCCATTGATTTCGCATGTACGCAAACTCGGAATGGATTTTGGAATTTGGGTAGAACCCGAAATGGTCAATCCCGACTCCGATCTCTTTCGTGCGCATCCCGAGTGGGTGTTGGTGTCTCCTAGTTACGAGCCTGTATTGGCACGCAACCAACTGGTGCTCAACCTTGCACACCCAGATGCGTACGTACATATATATAGGCAGTTAGATGCACTGCTTTCGGAAAACGATATTGCATATGTGAAGTGGGACATGAACCGCGCGCATGTGCATGCAACCGGAAGTGATGGGGCAGCCGGTACGCACAATCAAACTCGGGCCGTGTATCAACTGATTGATCAATTGCGTGCAGCACACCCACATGTGGAAATTGAAAGTTGTGCGTCGGGTGGCGGACGCATTGATCACGAGATTTTGCGCCGAACCGAACGTGTGTGGGCAAGCGACTGTAACGACGCTCTCGAGCGACAAATCATTCAACGTGGCACGTCAATGCTTGTGCCGCTCGAAGTAATGGGTGCGCACATTGGCCCACCCACCGCGCACACCACTGGTCGTCGGCAATCGCTTGCGTTTAGAGGCGCAACGGCCATGTTTGGTCACATGGGTGTTGAGTGGAATTTGCTCACCTTGCGCGACGACCAACAAATACAGCTTCGTCACATCATCGACCTGTACAAACAGCATCGAGAGTTGTTGCATAGCGGCGACTTTGTGCGTTACGACGTAACTTCCGACAACAGTGCGGTTGCACACGGCGTGATTTCGACTGACAAGCGCAACGCTTTGATGAGTTATGTGCAACTCTCCACTGCTCAAGGCCTTGTACCGTCGCTATGGAAAATCCATGGACTATTGAGTGACGTTGAATACACGGTTACATATGTGCCTCTCGGCGATTCAAAAGAACACGCATCACTTTCGATGACTGGCGATCAACTTGGACGCGTTGGCATCCAACCACCAATGCTGTTCCCCGAATCCGCAGTTCTTATCTACTTGAAGAGCCAATAGGCTGAAGGCCTGTGAGCCCTTCTTCCGACGCAAAAACAACACCAAAAATCACTGCCCAAGTGGTGGCCAAGGTGGCGCACTTGGCCAGGCTCGACCTGACTGAAGCAGAACTGGCCCTGATGACCACGCAGTTGACAGGGATGCTCGACCATTTCGGCGACATCGACAAACTCGATTTGTCGGCTGTGGCGCCAATGGCACAACCATTCCCGATCAAAAATGTGTATCGCGAAGATGTTGTTGTACCTGGCCTAGATCGCCAAGAGGTTCTCGATAACGCACCTGCTCCACAAGACGGTCGTTTTCGCGTTCCGCCATCGAACGGTTCTGAGTCATGACGAGTGAGTTTGTTTCTGTAGTCGACATCGTCGGCTCAATCCGTGAGGGCAAAACAACTGCATCTGATGTGCTCGAGCAACATCTCGCTCGCATTGACAAGCGCGAGACCGAAATTCATGCGTTCAATCACGTGATGGCAGAGTCTGCTCGGGCCAATGCCGCGAGTATTGATGCCGACTTGAAGTCCGGCAAAGAGCGTGGTCCTCTCGCTGGAGTACCAATCGCACTCAAAGACAACATGTGCACGCGCGGCGTACCCACAACGTGCTCCTCCAAAATTTTGGAAGGTTGGAAGCCACCGTACGACGCAACAGTTGTGACTCGTCTACAACAAGCCGGTGCAGTCATCGTTGGTAAAACCAACTTGGATGAGTTTGCAATGGGCTCATCCACAGAAAACTCAGCGTTTGGTCCAACACGAAATCCGCTTGATACTTCACGTGTTCCTGGTGGTTCAAGCGGCGGCAGTGCGGCAGCAGTTGCTGCAGGTTTTGCAGCAGCAAGTTTGGGTAGCGACACAGGCGGCAGTATTCGTCAACCAGCTGCGCTTTGCGGAGTAGTTGGTGTCAAGCCAACATACGGAATGGTGAGCCGACAAGGCCTCGTTGCGTTTGCAAGCAGCCTCGATCAAATTGGTCCGTTCACACACACAGTTGCTGACGCAGCGTTGTTGATGGAAGTAATCGGTGGGCACGATCCGCTCGACTCGACTTCACTCGATCAACCAGTTCCTTCGCTCACTGCAGTGCTTGGTCAGGGCGTGAAGGGAATGCGCATTGGCAGACTTGCCGACATGCCAGATGGCTGCGAGCCAGAAGTGCTCGCTCGACTCGATGCTGCTTTTGCTGCTCTCAAGGCCGCAGGCGCAACCATCGTCGAC
>WLKU01000101.1 GCA_009701105.1 Actinomycetota bacterium
CGCGCATTTGATGAAGAAATGAGTCTGGCTGTGCGCAAGAATCTTGGCTCGCCGTTAAATTAGCGAGTAGTTAATAATTATTGCGTGCTGAGACTGGCGCGAAATTCGCCATCGCGCATCAACTGCTTGATCTCTGCTGGTGGCTCGTCGAGTCGCTCAACAACAACCGAGTGAATTTTTGCTGTGCAGTCGAAGCCGTGAGGGTATGGACCAACGGGTGAACCGGTGTCAACACCAATATCAAATGTTTCACCGCTCATCGAATAGACGAGTGGAACTGTTTTGTCAATGCGAGTAGAACCAACATTCTTGTCGTCTACAAACAGAGTGACGTCGCCGCCCGCACCGAATCCGCCGTCGTAGGCAAAAGCCACAACGATCTGGTGCTTGCCGGCACCAAGTGAGGTCTTGCTTGCAACAGAAGAGTGCTCGTGGCCAAACCAGTTGTAGTGAAAAGTTGGATGACTTTGTTCGTCGAGATACAACGACCAGCCGGCCATATTGCCGCCCTGACACACAATCACACCATGTGGTCCCGTCGCTGCGGCAGCAGTATCAATTTCGATATTTGCGGTAATTCGAAACGAACAGTTCTTGATGTTGATTACCGAAGACTCTGGCATGCGCACATGTGCAGGCGTGTAGGTCATCGATGTCAAGCCGTCGAGTGAATGAGGCACAGAGAAATCTCCATGGCGCGGTGAGCCTGGATCGCGCAGTGGATAAATGCCGTAATCGATTGCATGTTGATGAAAAAGTGCCTGCAATTCGGCGAGCTTCTCTGGATGTGTGGCAGCCAGGTCAACTGCTTGCGAGAAGTCGTTTGCAATGTTGTACAGCTCCCACACTTCTTGTGGCCCATCAAATTCAAAACCCTGCAATCTGATCCACGGCAGGCGTCCATGGAAGCACGAAGCCATCCAACCGTCTGCGTAGATTGCCCGGTTGCCGAGGATCTCAAAATATTGACTGGTGTGGGTGCTTGGTGCGTCTGCGGAATCAAATGTGTATGCCATTGATGTGCCGTGCAGTGGCATCTGCTCGATGCCATTGACATGTGTTGGCGGCGTAATGCCAGCAATGTCATAAATGGTTGGCACGATGTCGATGACGTGGTGGAACTGCGTGCGTAAACCACCCTTGTCGGCAATCTTTTTCGGCCACGAAAGCGCCATTGCGTTGCGGGTGCCACCAAAGTGCGATGCAACTTGTTTCATCCATTGAAACGGAGAGTCGAGAGCCCATGCCCAACCGACATTGAAATGGTTTTCGCATTTGTCGGTCCCGAAGTCATCCATATGGTCAAGCAACCACTCAGGATCTTCGGGGACTCCGTTTTGAAAAGATGGTGCGCTCCACGCACCATGAATTGTGCCCTCGGCGGATGCACCGTTGTCACCGGTGATATAGATGACAAGGGTGTTGTCGGAAATACCCATGCCATCCAACGAATCGATAACGCGTGCAATTTGTGCGTCGGTGTGCGCAAGGAAGCCAGCAAACGTCTCCATCAATCGTCGCGCAACAGGTTTGTAACGGTCGGGGTAGTCGGCCCACGCTGGCACTTGCTCTGGTCGTTTGGTGAGCGTGGTGTCTTTGGGAATAACGCCAAGTTTCAACTGGCGCTCATAGATCATGTCGCGCAATGCGTCCCAGCCGTCATCGAACTGACCTTTAAATTTGTCGATCCATTCGCGCGACACATGATGAGGTGCGTGCACCGCAGGCGTAGAGAAGTAGCAAAAGAATGGACGATTAGGTGTGGACGCATGTTGGCGTTGCATCCACGTGATTGCCTGATCGGCTAAATCTTCGGTGAGGTGGTAACCAGGCTTGCCAAGGTGGGGGGCGATCGGTGTTGTCTGGTCGTACACGGGTGGTTCCCATTGTGATGATTCTGCGCCCATGATCCCGTAGAAGCGATCAAAACCTAAACCTGTTGGCCAACGATCAAATGGACCAGCGGGGCTTTGCTCCCACGACGGCGCAAGATGCCATTTGCCAAAACACGAAGTTGAGTATCCAGACATGCGCAGTACTTGTGCAACAGTTGCCGACTCGGGTGGGATCGCACTGTCATATCCAGGAAATGAGTTGGCAATTTCGGTGATGCCTCCCATGTGCACGCTGTGGTGATTGCGTCCAGTCAAAAGTGCGGCTCGAGTAGGTGAACACAGTGCCGTGGTATGAAATTGGTTGTAGCGCAAACCTGTTGTTGCAATCTTGTCGAGTCCAGGTGTCGTTACCGGTCCGCCAAAGTTTCCAAACGAACCGAAGCCAACGTCGTCGAGCATGATCAACAAAATATTTGGAGCACCATCTGGGGCAGTCTGTGCGTTGAGTTTTTGCGGTGTTGATTCAGTGATGATTCGGGAGATGTCTCCACCAAATGCGGGTGTTGCCTTCGGAAGACGTTGTGTCACGACTGCAGACCCACGACGTCGAAACAGGCGAGTGCGCGCAACACTCGTTCCTTGTCGCCATTGATCTGCAACGTCGAAGCCGCAGTTGCTTGTGTCAACGTTGTGCTTCCGCTCAGAATGTCAGCCCACACTGCCAATTCGCACGTAATCGAATTTGCAGCACCTGAGCCGTCGGTTGGAACGGCCACACTATTGCGAATATGCAGACCAGTCTTTTGGCCTTGCGAAAAATCGAAAGCAATATGAATATCGATCCCTTCTGCGCGGGTTGGTTCAAGCAGCACTCGCAAAATGCTCACAGCCGATGAGATAGGTCCTGACAAAATTTGTCGCTTATTGATGCGGTGCGTGTTGAATCGTGTTGCATCAAGACTGCCGTCCAAATGGCGTGCTCGAGCAAGACACCAGTTGCGTATGTTTGCAGCCGGAGTTCGCTGAGCAACCAGTCGTAAGGCGCTTGCGAGAAGTTGCTTGTCTGAGTCGCTTGAGTCAGTGCTGTACGCGAGCCACGAAGAAAGCTCGATTGCAAAACGGAGGTCGTCGCTGCCAATTGCCCCTTGTGCCTGAGAGCGCACAGTTTCTTTGCCACCGAACCCTTTGATCATTCGATCTGAGTGATCTTGAGTCGAAAGTGGAAATAAATTTGCCTCATGACCGTCGAAGAAGCCAAAAATTCCACTTCTAATCTGGCGCACATGGTGTTCGGCTACGCCATAGAGCTCCGACGTGAGGTAGTCGTCATCGCATTGTTCAGGCAATCGAATGGTTGCGGCCAAGTCGACGCTCGACATGCCGCGGTTGGTGTGGCGTACTGTTTGATCCCACAGAAATTGGAGAGAGTCTCGATACTTCGTCACGCGATCTTTGATTGCTTCAACTCCGCTGATTGGGGGGCCATGTGCACCAGCGAGGTGCTCGGAGTGCAAGGCAAGCAGATGATCAAGACCGCGCAACATCAACTGTGGGTCTCGGTACTCTTCGCCACGTATTGCAAACACATTGAATAGCACTGGCCAGACCAAGTTGTTGACGCAAAGTTTGATTGAATCAAACCAGTAGGTCACCGAATCATCTGCATCAGACGGTGCTGGTGTTACTTGAATGTCAAGACCCGCAACACGGATGTTGCACGCAGAATTGAAAGTGTTTTCTGGGGCAATAAACCCATAGGTGTGAGGGGCATGTGCAGGGTCGCGATAAAACTGACCAAGTCCAACATTGACAACACCGTCTACACCATCGAATGGAAGTGTGACTGCAAACTGTTCGACAAGTCCGCGACCGTACGCGGGAGCAATTTCGGAAGTTGTACGCAATCGATTAAACGCGATCTTCTCATGCCCCCAGACGGGAATCTTTGCCGCTGGATCTTCTTCAAACACAGCTTGCGTGCCACCCACATAATGAAAGTGTGTGTACAACACCGCGACTATTGGTCGTGTAGTGACTGCGCGCAATTCTTTGATGGCCGCACGCATTTCTTCAATTGATTCGCCCGTGTCGATGGCGATGATGCCATCGGGCGCATCAACAAATGTTTGGTTAGATAATCCATTGCCAACGAGACACCACACGCCTGGGCGAACGGTGTAAAACTTTCGCTCAAGCCTTTGTGACTGAGCAATGTGGTCGCGATGTGCAATTTGGCCAGTGGCAAGCGTGACGCTCAGATCACCGTTTGGCTCAAAGCTACGGCTGGGCTTTTTGTGCGACGAAGTCATCCCCGCAACAGTAACTACTTGTAGTGGCCAAGTACCTGTGCGGGGTCGCTTGATGCTGTGTCTGGCCAGTTGGAATACCAAATATCGGCCGCGGAGGTGCCTACATGCAGTGGCGGTCGGTCGAATCCGGCGATCGGTTCGAGCAATGGCTCAACCACTACATCCCATCGGGGTTTAGAGAAATAGGGGAATGATTGACGCGGTTTGCCAGAGCGATTGAACACTCTGTGGGGTGTAGAGATCAGTCGACCGCCACTCCATAACTCGAGCATGTCGCCCACATTGAGCACCATGCCATCTGCTGGACAGTCTGCAGATAGCCACTCGCCGTTGCGATTGCGCACTTCGAGCCCGCCGATTGGGTCATGGGCAAGCAGCGTGAGCAAGTTGAAATCTTTGTGTGGGTGAATGCCCCACGAATCTGACTGCGGTGGCATCGGTGGATAGTTGAGCAACGTCATATTGGTAAGTGGATCAGACATATACGAGAGCAAGATATTTTGATCAACACTCATTTTGTTGCACAGTGCAATGATGAGGCGTTCGCTCACTTCGGTCAATGCATTCCAATACGCCATAATCGGAGTCTGCACATCGGTAGGAATATTTGGCCACTTGTTTTGCCCATAGAGCGAACAGTCCGCAATTACGGGGTTGCTCGGGTCTGTTTCGTTGTGCAGCTTCCACGCTTCATATTGATCGGCTGCACCTGTGCCTGAATTTGGTGTGAAATATCCGAGTGGCACAAAGCCTCGATAATTTCCCTTGACAACCATGTCTTGCATCAATATTTCTCGCGGCGTATCAAAAACAGTATTGACTGCGTTGCGCATGTTGGCAACTATTTCGTCGTCAACTCCATGACCGACAATGATGGCGAATCCAATTTCGCTGAGAGCCCCATACAAATCGGCTGCATCATTGTCGTAGTTGGCTGAACCTGGTGCACTTGTTGCAAACGACTCAATCGAGATGATTGGAAGCGACTGGCCCATAAGGGCAATCTACTCTGTGCGGTTTTGTACGTGCTGAAACCCGAAGCGCCCCTTGATGCACAAGTTGCCTTGAGTTACCGAGTGATCGCTTGGCGAAGTGACCTTGACGATCTCGTTA
>WLKU01000102.1 GCA_009701105.1 Actinomycetota bacterium
ATCGAGTTGCAATCGTCGTTGGCAATGAGGCTCATGGGTTGGTTGACTCAAGCAATATTGATCAGTGGGTTATGGTTCCGCATAGAGGTCGAAGCGAAAGTCTCAATGTTGCGATGGCGGCGACTCTTGTATGTTTCGAAGTCGCTAAACAACGGGATCACGCAGCTTCCAACGAGTAAAGTGTTTCCTGTATGTCAAGTGACGCAACATCAGATCTAGGCACCCAGGTAGAAGCCGCCCGTTTGGCCGCTTTGTCCCAAATTGCGAGCGCCACAGATACAGCGATGGTGACCAAAATTGGCAGCGAATTATCCGGGAAAAAGAGCGCTCTCAATACGTTGCGTGCTTCACTCGGCAAGATACAAGATCCCGAGGCCCGCAAAGTTGCTGGTCAGTTGATCAATGAGAGTGCCCAGCAAGTTGAAGCGGCCTTGCTGCAGCGAACCCAGGAGTTTTTGGTGCAAGAGCGCGCTGCTCAAGTCGCCGGCGAAGCATTGGATCTCACCGAATTTGTAACCGCTAATCGGCGCGGACACTCGCACATTGTGACACAGGCGATGCAAAGGCTTGAAGACGTGTTCATCGGACTTGGCTTTCAGGTTGCCGAAGGTCCAGAAGTTGAAACCGATTTTTACAATTTTGAAGCACTCAACATGCCGCGGACACATCCTGCACGCAGCGAATTTGACACCATGTTTATTGAACCATTTTCGAGCGAACACGAAGCCAATACGGTGCTGTTGCGCACGCACACTTCACCAGTACAGATACGCGTGATGCAAAGTTGGGAGCCACCGATTTATGCGATCATGCCAGGCAGGGTGTTTCGTCGAGACACACCAGATGCCACTCACATGCCGGTGTTTCATCAAATTGAAGGTCTCGTAATTGATCGCGATATTACATTTGCTCATCTTGCGGGGATTATTGAATCGTTCACGAAGGCATTTTTTGGCAGCGAGTTCACAAGCAGACTTCGGCCATCATTTTTCCCATTTACTGAGCCATCAGCAGAGTTTGATATCAAACGGCCGAACGGCGACTGGATCGAACTTGGTGGCTGCGGAATGGTGCACCCAAATGTGTTGCGAGCTGGCGGCATAGACCCAGATGAATACACAGGCTTCGCTTTTGGTTTCGGTATCGACCGCATGGCCAAAGAGCGCCACAATGTCGAAGACATCCGCGAGATGTACACAAACGACCTTCGATTCTTGAGGCAGTTCTCATGAAGATTCTGCACACTTGGCTTAATGAATTTGCCGACTTCGGAGGTGATGTTGATGCGATTGCCGCATCACTGACCAAGCTTGGACTTGCAGTTGAAAGCATCGAACAAGTTGGACTACCGGTCAAGGGTGTCGTCGTAGCCAAAGTGTTGCGCACGGAGCGACACCCCGATGCAGCAAAAGTTCATCGTGTATATGTCGATGCAGGTGATGGTGTTGAAAAACATGTGTGGTGTGGTGCCTTCAACATGCAGGCAGGTGACCTTATTCCGCTTGCAACTCTCGGAACGAATATGCCCGATGGTCGCGTAATCAGCCAACGAGGAATCCTTGGCATCGATAGTGAGGGCATGTTGTGTTCGGGAACTGAGTTGGGCATTACTGCAGATGCAACCGGGATCATGATCTTGCCCGCTCATCTCCAATTGGGTACTGACGTATTTAGCGCATTGGGAATAGATCAAGACGTTGTTTTTGATTTGGATGTGACGCGCAATCGCCCCGACTGCACTGGTTATCTAGGGGTTGCGCGAGATCTCGCAGCGCACTTGAAACTGCCTTTGACACAACAAAAAAATTCCGCGGTGTCCAAAGGAAAGAAAATCGATGTCCCTACTGATATTCGCGCGAGTGATCGCTGCGCACGCTTCAGTGTCACCGTGATGTCCGGTGTTGTCGTAACTGATTCACCGGCATGGATCGCACAACGGTTGAGCCGTGCCGGCATGAGACCGATCAACAATGTCGTTGATGTTTCCAACCTAGTCAATCTCGAGATGAATCAGCCCAATCATGCTTACGACCTTGAGAAAGTTTCGGACGGATTCATCGTTCGTAATGCGAGTGATGGCGAAGTGGTTGTAACCCTCGACGATGTTTCTCGTACTTTGAGCGCCCAAGATTTGCTGATCTGTGATGCGAAAAATGAACCTGTCGGAATTGCCGGAATCATGGGTGGAGCGGGATCACAAATAAGTGAGACAACTACAACGCTCGCGCTAGAAATTGCATGGTTTGAACCATTGGGCATTGCGGCATCAGTCTCTCGACTCGGATTGCGCACAGAAGCATCGTTGCGATTTGAACGTGGGGTAGATGCATATGGCGGTCGCGCTGCTGCCGAAAGATTTGCACAACTACTCAGCCTCACGTGCCCCAACTTGGTGGTCCATGATGGGGGTGCCGATGCAAAAACATCAAGCTTGCCCGACGAAAAGCGCACGACCAATTTGCGCCTCGACCAAATCAGAAGAGTGCTTGGCATCGATGTCGCAATAGCTCGCGTTCGTGAGTTGCTTTCACCGATCGGTTTCGAGGTCTCCAAACCAGACAAGTCGAACAATGTCGTCGTAACGATTCCATCGTTTAGACCAGACTGCACTCAAGAAATTGATGTCATCGAAGAGATCGCTCGGCATTACGGCTTCGATGAGATAGGCAAGGTCGTTCCAAAATCGCCTGTCCACGGTCGACTTTCTGCCGTCCAACAAAGGCGTCGCATAGTTCGAGATTTCGTGCTTTCCCTTGGTGCATCGGAGGCCATGCCTAATCCGTTTTTGGCACCGGGTGATCTTGCGCGTTGTGGATTGAGTGAAGAAAACGCACTGCGCTTAGCCAACCCGTTGGTCGCCGAAGAAAGTGTTTTGCGCACATCGTTGCGACCTGGGTTGCTGCAAGCAATTGCGTACAACCAATCACACCGCATCAACGACATCAAGTTGTTCGAAGTTGGTCATGTTTACCCACAGGGAAACGAACAACTTCCAGACGAGCACGAGGTGCTGTGTGTTGTGTTTGCCGAGAGCGACGCGACCAAAGCGATGGACATGTGGTCTCAGTTCTCTTCATTCTTGGGCGTTGGTGCCCAGTTGTTCCAGGATGCATCTCCAGCGGGTTTTCATGGCACGAGATCTGCTCAGTTGCGGAGAGGCAAAATCGTTCTGGGAGCCGTGGGGGAGATCGATCCAACTGTGCTGGCAAGTTTCGGCGTATCGGGTCGCGTCGCGTGTCTTGAAATCAACCTGTCAATCGTGCTCGGAGAGACTCCGAAAGTCGCTGCTGCTCAAGTTGTAAGCAAGTATCCATCAAGCGACTTCGACTTGGCATTTGTGGTGCCGCAAACTGTCGCTGCCGGAACGTTGCTGAAGAGCCTTCGTCAGGCTGGGGGTAATCTTCTGGTGGACGCAATGCTGTTCGATATCTACCGTGGCAAAGGTGTGGCTGATGGTGCCCGTAGCTTGGCATTCAGGTTTAGATTTCAGGCCCCTGACCGCACTCTTGGCGAGACTGAGATAGCCGATGCTCGTTCCCGTTGTATTGCCGCAGCCCAGAAATTAGGCGCAGAACTGCGCTAAAAGGTCGTTGCATAGTTATGCACTGCAGTGTATGATTATGCGATATGTTTTCTGTAGGAATTATTGGAGCATCCGGATTCACTGGCGCGGAACTGTTGCGCCTCTGCGCCCAGCACCCACAATTTGATGTTGTGTATGCCACTGGCGACAGTCAGGCCGGAACCTTGGCAAGCAATCTGTATCCGTCACTTGCTGGCGCATATCCAAATTTGGTTTTTGAAGAATTCGATCTCGATAGGGCTTTGGCCTGCGATGTGATTTTCTTGGGATTACCGCATGAGGCATCTTTGGAGATCGTTCCTCAGCTCGTGAACAAGGTGCGCTTGGTGGTCGATTTGTCGGCCGCTTTTCGACTCACAGATCCATCGCAGTATCCAACGTGGTACGGGTTTGAGCATTCTTGTCCAGAACTCATTTCGCAAGCCGTTTACGGTCTTCCAGAAATGTTTCGCGCTCAACTGAAGAGTGCGCGGTTGATTGCAACACCTGGCTGTTACGTGACTGCGGCGAGTCTTGCGCTTGCACCGCTTGTGCGACAGGGACTCATTGAGGCAACTGGTGTGATAGTTGATGCAGCATCTGGTGTGAGTGGCGCAGGTAGGGCACTGAAGAACAACACGATGTTTACATCGGTAGACGAAGATTTCACTGCATACGGTTTGCTGGACCACAGACACACCCCAGAGATCGAACAAGTGACGGGTGCACAAATTTTGTTTACACCTCACCTTGCACCAATGAATCGCGGAATATTGGCAACTTGCTACGCACGTCCAACTCCTGGCACGACGCCAACCACGGCATCTCTGCTCGCTTCGCTAGCACGCTCCTACAAACGTGAACCATTTGTTGTTGTGAGGCCAACACCTCCTTCAACCAAAGCAACACTTGGCTCAAACTCCGTGCACATCACTGCTCGATTTGATAAACGAACTGGATATGTCGTCGTCCTTAGTGCTCTCGATAATCTCGCAAAAGGTGCATCAGGCGGTGCTGTGCAGGCTGCCAACGTGGCGCTTGGTATTGATGAGTCAATGGGGTTGAGCAATGTGGGGATGTATCCGTGAGCAACGACACCACTGCACGAGCTTTGATGGAATCGACGCATGAATTAACAGGCTCGATGCTGAGTGAGGCTTTGCCCTACATTCAGCGTTTTGCAGGAAAAATTGTGGTGGTGAAGTACGGCGGCAATGCACTTGCTGGGTCGAGCGATGTGGATGCGGCCAGTACGTTTGCGCGCGACATCGCACTGATGCACGCTGTAGGGATCAAGCCAGTCGTTGTCCATGGTGGTGGTCCGCAGATCAGTGCTTTGATGGAGCGACTTGGCAAGAAGCCAGAATTTCGCAACGGACTACGTGTAACCGATCAAGAGACAATTGAGATTGCAAGCATGGTGTTGCTGGGTACTGTCAATCCACAATTAGTCTCTGCAATAAATGTGCACGGTGCGCGTGCAGTTGGGGTTTCTGGTCAAGATGCCGGGCTACTCCAAGTTACGCAACGTGATCCCGAACTCGGCTTTGTCGGCGACATTCATTCGGTTGACCCAACAGTGTTGTTGTCGGCAATTAATGACAATTCGATTCCTGTTGTGGCAACAAT
>WLKU01000103.1 GCA_009701105.1 Actinomycetota bacterium
ACGCCCTCTTAGCTCATTCGGTAGAGCACTTCCATGGTAAGGAAGAGGTGGTGGGTTCGATTCCCACAGAGGGCTCGGTAATCTAGGCGGCGTAGCTCAGTTGGTGAGAGCATCCGGCTCATAATCGGAAGGTCGCCGGTTCGAATCCGGCCGCCGCTACAAAAAGGGGACAAGACTGTGATGGAACGGACGACCCACGTGAGTACTTGGATTGGTAGTGCCATTGAGCGAAACTGAACGACGTTCGACCCTTCGCGTTGTGTGGGCAATCTTGACCCAGAAAGAGCGACGCAACCTCATCTGGATTTTCTCGTTGATGTTGTTTGGCACCGTGCTGGAGACATTCAGCCTTGGACTCGTTGTTCCTGTTGTAGGACTGTTGACAAAATCTGAGTATCTCAAGAGTCATCCACGAATTAACGAACTTTTGAACTATCCAAGTCAGACACAATTTGTTGTTGGTGCAATGTTGCTATTAGTGCTCGTTTATGTTGTGAAGAGCATCTTCTTGATCGGAAGTTTGTGGGTTCAATACGGGTATTCAACTGCTGTAACTAAAAGACTTGGCAGAACTTTGTTTGAGAATTATTTGAAGCAGCCGTTCACATTTCATTTGCAGCGCAATTCGGCAACTTTGATACGCAACTCGCAAAATAGTGCGTCGGTGATGTCGGGAACTATTGATCCCATCTTGTCCATTGCGGCCGATGCACTAGTTACAACTGGAATGATGGTGCTCTTGCTGGTTATTGAACCAAAGGGAACGATTATCACCATCTTGGTTTTTGCGTTGAGTTCTTTTGCGCTTCGCAGGTTTAGCAGTCGACGAATTCGGCTATGGGGTGAAGCACAAAACTTTCATAAAGGAAAGATTATTCAGCATCTGCAGCAAGGATTTGGTGGTGTGAAAGATGTAAAGATTCTCGGCCGCGAAAACTACTTTGTTACTCAGTATTCGGATCATCTGGATGGCAATGCAAATGTGCTTCGCAGGTTCTCACTCGCTCAGGCAGTGCCTCGGTTTGGACTTGAAATATTGATGATGATTGGGCTTGCATCTCTGGTGTCGACGATGGTGCTGTCGGGTCAGGAACTTACTGGAATTTTGCCTGTACTTGGCTTATTCGGGGCTTCCGCATTTCGGTTATTGCCCGCAGTGAACAGGTCGATTTTGAGTGCACAGACAATTAATCTCAATCGACCGTTAGTTGACAGTGTTGCTGCCGATCTTGGTTTATCAATTTCGACAGCATCCATGAATAACCTTCACAGTCATTTGGCCTCATCAATATCTGTTCAAGATCTCAGTTTTTCTTATGAAATGACGGCAACTCAGGCACTCACAGAAGTATCCATCGATATTTCCCGTGGAGAGGCTGTCGGCTTGGTCGGACCGAGCGGTTCGGGTAAGAGCACACTCGTTGATATTTTGCTTGGTCTTCTCGAACCAACTTCTGGTCGTGTGCTCATCGACGGCAGTGATATTCACGACAATCTACGAGGATGGCAAGATCAGATTGGTTATGTGCCACAGTCGATTTTCCTCACTGATGACACACTGCGACGCAACGTCGCTTTTGGATTGCCAAAAGATCAGATTGATGACAACGCATTGACTTCGGCAATCAGGTCGGCTCAGCTCGAAGACTTCGTTGCATCATTGCCGGAGGGTCTGGACACAATCGTCGGTGAACGTGGTGTGCGCTTGTCGGGTGGCCAGCGTCAACGCATCGGCATTGCTCGAGCGTTGTATAACAATCCGGATGTGCTGGTGCTCGACGAAGCAACAAGCTCGCTCGACACCGAAACAGAGCATGGAGTGATGCAGGCGGTGCAGGCCCTACAGGGCAAAAAGACTGTGATTATCGTGGCTCACCGTTTAAGCACAGTGGAATATTGCGATCGCCTCTACAGACTTGAAAACGCGCGTATTGTTGATGAAGGAACATTCAGCGAAGTAACTAGCCGAACCAAAGATCTTCCACGGGAAAACTAAATGAAACCACTGATCACTGCATATGCCGACCGACTCGCACGCGCTCTCACGCTGCCTGCGATCGAGGAAGTTCCAAAGTTGGCCGAAGCATTTCGCCTTGCCTGGAAAAATAAGCAGACGATTTATATTTGTGGCAACGGTGGCTCAGCCGGCAACGCCAACCATCTTGCCAACGATTTCACGTACGGTGCCGGAGTGAGCCATGGCATCGGTTTGCGCATTGAATCGCTCAGTGCGAATCCAGCGGTAATCACGTGTCTTGCTAACGATCTTGGTTACGAAAATATTTACTCCGAGCAATTGCGAGTCAAAGCCAATGCTGGCGATGTGTTGGTCGTGTTTTCCGGAAGTGGGAATTCGCAAAACGTGATTCAAGCGCTCGAGATGGGAAATTCGCTTGGCATGCACACGTTTGCTGTGCTGGGGTACTCCGGCGGCGCATGCAAGACAATTGCTCAGCATCCACTCCACTTTGCAATTGACGACATGCAGATTGCCGAAGACTTGCAACTGATCATCGGCCACATGATTATGCAGCACCTTTTCGAGCAGGGCCCCGCTAAGTAATCGGCTGTAAGCCAGCCGTGATTGGCTGGTAACCTCAAATTTCCTATATACCTAAAGTAAATAGGGCAGTAGCTCAGCTGGTAGAGCGCCGGTCTCCAAAACCGATGGTCGGGGGTTCAAATCCCTCCTGCCCTGCAAAAGCAGGCATTGTGTGCCGATAGCCTAAACACCTCTATGTCAATGGATCTCAATCGCCAACAGAAGCGCGCCATGCAAAAAATGGGCGAAGTCAACGAGCAGGGTGCACCAGTTCGCCAAGCCCGTGCTTCTGTCGCGCCACGTCAGACCAAAGAGCGCACCAGCCCAGCCCAATACATTCGCGAGGTTCGCGATGAAATGCGCAAGGTTGCCTGGCCAAAATGGCCCGAAATCCGCCGCTACTCAATCATTGTTTTAGCCACTGTTGTGGTCATTACGGCGTTTGTGGGGGGATTGGACGCAGTATTTGGCATACTTTCTGGCTGGCTTTACAAGGACTGACCCCGCACTGAACGGCAAACATTATGACTGACGACGCAACTCTTACACACGATCCACTCGACACGACTGACACAGTCGCGCCCGACGTTGCCTTCGACCTCACCGATGGTGAAGACGCAGAGGAAGAAGAGATTGATCGTCCGTGGTTGCGACCAGGACAATGGTTTGTTGTTCACTCGCAGAGCGGTTACGAAAAGAAAGTGCAACTCAACATGCAGTCACGCATTGCATCGATGCACATCGAAGATCGCATTTACGAAATCGTTATTCCAATGGAAGACGTTGTTGAGTTCAAGGGTGGTCGCAAGCAGACCGTTCAGAAAAAAGTTTTCCCTGGTTACCTACTCGTTCGTTGCGAGATGGACGATGACACGTGGTATTGCATTCGCAACACACCAGGCGTGACTGGTTTCGTTGGTCAAAGCCAAAAGGGTCAGAAGCCAACACCGTTGTCGCGCAAAGAAGTCGAAACATTCTTGACCGCAAAGGGTGATGGACAAGATGCACCGAAGCGCAAGGCGCCGAAGTTTGAATATGAAATTGGCGAAGGCGTGCGCGTGAAGGAAGGCCCATTTGCCGACTTCACCGGACAAGTTGCCGAAGTCAACCAAGATCACATGAAACTGAAAGTACTCGTCAACATCTTTGGTCGCGAGACCTTGGTCGAGATGGACTTCAGCCAAGTAGCCAAGCTCTAATTCTCAACACGAACGCAACACAGAAAGAAATACTCTCATGGCAAAGAAAGACGTCAAAGCAGTCGTCAAGATTCAGATTCCTGCAGGTAAGGCAACACCAGCCCCACCAGTAGGTACCGCACTCGGACCACACGGCATCCAGATCATGGACTTCGTGAAGCAGTACAACGCTGCAACCGAAGCGCAAGCCGGCACGATCATTCCTGTCGACATCACGATCTACGAAGATCGCACGTTCTCGTTCGTACTCAAGACTCCACCAACATCAGTGTTGTTGCGTCAAAAGGCCGGCCTTGATAAGGCTTCAAAGAATCCAGGTAAAGAAATTGCTGGCAAGGTTTCAGAAAAAGACATCGAAGAAGTAGCGAAGATCAAGATGCCTGACTTGAACGCCAACGACATCGAAGCCGCAAAGCAGCAAGTACGCGGCACAGCACGCTCGATGGGTTTGACAGTCGGCTGATTTAGTTTTATAAACAACAACGTCTGATCTGGATTACCTCGCCAGATCGACAAAACAATGAGGGAGGCTTTATGCCACTAGGTAAAAAATACAAAGCAGCAGTTGCCAGTTACGACGTCGAGATGATGTTTCCATCGTCCGAGGCAATTGCCAAAGCAAAGTCATTGGCTACGGCCAAGTTTGACGAAACTATTGAACTCGCAGTGCGCCTGGGTCTTGACCCGCGCAAAGCTGACCAAGCAGTTCGTGGCACCGTTGCATTGCCTTCGGGCACTGGCAAAACGGTGCGCGTTGCAGTGTTCGCAGCGGGTGAAGCAGCGCAGGCTGCTCGTGATGCTGGCGCCGACATTGTTGGCACCGACGATCTGGCTGCAGCAATCGAAGCCGGCAAAATGGACTTCGATATTGCTATCTCCACCCCAGACTTGATGCCAATGGTCGGAAAATTGGGTCGCGCACTCGGACCACGTGGTCTGATGCCAAACCCAAAGACCGGCACCGTCACGTTGGACGTTGCTCGCGCAGTCACCGAATTTAAGGGTGGCAAAGTGGAGTACCGCACCGACAAGTACGGCAACGTACAAGTGCCAATCGGCAAGGCCAGTTTTGAATTGTCGGCTCTTGAAGCCAACTTTTCGGCAGTGTTGGACGAATTGCAGCGTGCCCGCCCAGCTTCGGCCAAGGGTCGCTACATCAAGAAGATCAACGTGTCTTCAACAATGGGACCTGGAATCAAAGTCGATACCAGCAGCTACTAATACAACTTCCAATAATTTCGGCATTATTTCGGTCTGGAAGCGGGGTGAATAACCAAAACACCCCGCTAACCTGACTCACCTACATAACAGAACTCACCTAATAACCAACAAGTGAGAGCTGCTCGCCACAGACATTTGGTTCACAAGCGAAAGCAAGTGAATAACAGAACTTCGGTTCTACCAAACGAGGCGGATCCTTCGAAGAG
>WLKU01000104.1 GCA_009701105.1 Actinomycetota bacterium
ATGTTGTAACTGCCGTTGAGAATCACTTGGCTTTCTGTTTCGTGCACAAAGCTATTGCCCGATGATTGCTTGATTGCCTCAAAAGCCACACCAAGGTCGAGGCCGCCGCGCTTTGCGAGCATCAACGCTTCGCCTGCGGCAACTAAGTGAATAAATGCGAGCATGTTGGTGATCACTTTGATCACTGCGGCACTCCCCAACTTGCCGATGTACAACACCGGTTGACCCATCGCATTGAGAGCCTTCTCGTGAGCCTTATATACGTCTTGTTCGCCACCCACGAGCACAGTGATATCTCCATGTGCTGCTTTGTGAACACCGCCAGTTACGGGCGACTCCAGCACATTGATGCCCTTTGCTTCACACATCGCTCCAAGACGCAAGGTTTCATCTTGGTCATTGGTACTCATATCAATCCATGTTGCGCGAGTTGCACGGCCGGCAAGTGACTCAATCACTCCACCGCTACCGGCCACAACAGCATCAATTGCACGTGGTGAAGGCAAGCATGTGAACACCGTGTCGGATGCGTCGCATAACTCTTTGATCGAGCCAGCCAACTTTGCTCCTTTGGCAACGAGTGGTGCTGCTGCGTCGGCGTTGAGGTCATACACAGTGACTTCAAAGCCATTGCGTACCAAACTGCCTGCCAAAAACTTGCCAATGTGACCTAGACCAATAAATCCGCAACGCATATGTTCTCCTGTCATAACTGAATCCAAGTTGTCTTCAAGTTGGTATAGCCCTCGATCGAGTGCAATGAGCGATCGCGACCCGTACCCGATTGCTTAAATCCACCGAATGGCGTGGTGATCGAACTGCGATCAAACGTGTTGACCCATACAGTTCCTGCACGCAATTGACGTGCGATCTTGTGAGCCTTTGAAACGTCTCGTGTCCATAAAGCAGCACCAAGACCATACTGTGAGTCGTTTGCGATGCGCACTGCTTCTTCGTCGTTCGTAACACGAATTGAACCAAGCACTGGACCAAAGATCTCTTCTTGCTCGATGCGCATACCCGGCTTCACACCCTTAAAGATTGTTGGTGGAATGAAAATGCCGCCCTTGACTGGTTCAACAGGTGTGCCACCCGTGTGCACAATTGCTCCCTCACTCTTACCAATGTTGATGTACTCGTTCACACGATCGAACTGCGAGCGATCCACAATTGTTCCCATCGCGGTCTTCGGGTCGTAGGTGTCGCCAGGCATGATCGTCTTTGAGACATCCTGAATCTTTTGCAACAACTCGTCTTCAATCTTCTGGTCGACAACCATGCGAGTACCGGCATGGCATGTTTGGCCAGCGTTGTAAAACACACCCCACGCAATCGCCGATGCCGCAGCATCGATATCTGGGCAGTCACTCAATACAACGTGCGGTGTTTTGCCACCCAACTCGAGTGAAACCGCTTTTGCATTACTTTCAGCGGAGTATTTCAAGAAATACTTACCAACTTCGGTCGAGCCCGTGAAGGCCAGCTTGTTGACATCCATGTGCTTGCCGAGTGTGCCGCCACAACTTGGGCCAAAGCCGTTGACCACGTTGAATACGCCAGCAGGCAAACCGGCCTGCACTGCGAGTTCGGCAAACAACAGCGCCGACAATGGCGACTGTTCTGCAGGCTTCAGAATGACCGAGTTGCCACCTGCAAGTGCGGCGCCAACTTTCCATGAACTAATAATCAGTGGGTAGTTCCACGGAACCACTGCTCCGACAACACCCATTGGCTCGCGCTCAATCAAAGCAATCGAATCACGAGGTACAGGAGCAATCTCGCCGTACAACTTGTCAATAGTTTCGGCATACCACTGAATGTTGTTGGAGCACGATGCAACGTCCACGTTGAGCGAATCGCTGATTGGTTTGCCACAATTCATAGTTTCGAGCAACGCCAACTCTTCGGCATGATCTCGAATCAGCTGAGCCCACTTGAGCATCACATTCTTGCGATCGAGTGGAGCCATCTCGCTCCAGATGCCAGCATCAAACGTGCGCTTCGCTACTGCAACCGCACGATTGACGTCTTCAACATCACCCTCGGCGACATGCGCAATGATGCTTCCATCACGAGGGTTGATCGACTCAAATGTTTTGCCACTCGCCGCATCTACAAACTTGCCATCAATGAATAACTGCGTGCGCGATACTTTTTGACCTGCGCGCTTTGTCCAGTCGGCGAGTGTGAGTTGTGCGGCCATGGTGGTCTCCATTGAATTGGTGTTGGGGGGATATGTATTGATAACTGCGGCGAAACGGTATCAGCAATGGCCCTTTCTTCTAGGATCTAAAGCGTGGAAACCAAAAAATTGCTGGTCGTCGCCTCGGTCGAGCGCACCGGATCCACACTGTTGTGCTCAATTCTGCGCGGCACGTTGGCCGCTGGCACCCCAGTGGAATACCTCAACATCCACACCCAAAACTTTGTCCGCTTCCGCGACAAATATGGAGTGCCAACGATCACCCCAACTCGCCGACCTCTGAGTGCGCTTCGCAAACTGCTTGGCAAATCGGCATGGCGTGATATTTCGTATTTTTCCCACCGCTCGTATTTGACCTACCTCACTCGTCTTGCCGAAGTTAACACCACACAAAATGGGGTGTTCGGAATCAAAATGCATTGGAATCAATACAAGCGCCACATGCTCGACCTCGATCTGAACGTCAACTATTGGGGTGTGCCTGTGCGCTGGGTACGCATCATGCGCCAAAACGAGATCCGTCAGGCAATTTCATTTGTCCGTGCATCCCAAAGCGAGTCGTGGAACAGCAACATGGAAGTGCAACGAGAACCCGTATATGACGGCGACGCAATCGAAAGCGCTCTTGATCGCATCGCTGATGAAAATGCTCAGTGGCAAAAGTATTTTGCCGACAACAACATCGTGCCTCTCGACATCACCTACGAGCAATTGACTCGTGACATGGATGCAACAGTTCGTCTGGTGATGAACCACATTGACTCTCCTATTGATACGGTGCCCGCCCCACAAACAAAGAAGCAATCTGATGTCACCTCCAAAGAATGGGCAGAACGGTTCGTGCTCGAGCACCCCGAGCACGCCCACCGCGCCAACGTGTCCAGTTTGTAAGATAGAACGGTGAACACCAAACAGGTTTCCGACATCTTTGATCCAACAGCTTGGCGTGAGGTTGAAGGTTTCTCGTTTAATGACATCACATACCACCGCGCACTCGCCCATGGCACAGTTCGAATCGCGTTTAATCGTCCCGAAGTGCGCAACGCTTTTCGTCCCGCAACAGTCGACGAACTTTTTGTCGCTCTCGATCACGCTCGCCAGTCAACCGACGTCGGTTGTGTACTACTGACCGGCAACGGCCCATCACCAAAAGATGGTGGTTGGGCATTTTGCAGCGGAGGCGACCAACGCATTCGCGGCAAAGATGGCTACAAGTACGCCGACGGCGACACCGCAAGCACCATCAACCAAGGTCGCACCGGTCGATTGCACATTCTTGAAGTGCAACGTTTAATCAGATTCATGCCCAAGATTGTGATCTGCGTGGTGCCAGGTTGGGCCGCGGGTGGCGGACACAGTTTGCATGTGGTTTCCGACCTCACACTGGCAAGCAAAGAACATGCTCGCTTTAAACAAACCGACGCTGATGTTGCAAGTTTTGATGGCGGCTTTGGCTCGGCATACCTTGCGCGACAAGTTGGTCAAAAGTTTGCCAGAGAAATCTTTTTCCTTGGCCGTGAATACTCTGCTGACGATGCTCAACGCATGGGCATGGTCAATGCTGTCGTACCACATGCCGAACTTGAAGCAACAGCACTGCAGTGGGCCAAAGAAATCAACTCAAAGAGCCCGACCGCACAGCGAATGCTCAAGTTTTCGTTTAACTTGATCGATGATGGCCTCGTTGGCCAACAAGTGTTTGCCGGAGAGGCCACACGACTTGCTTACATGACAGATGAAGCAGAAGAAGGACGCAACGCTTTTCTTGAAAAGCGCGACCCAAACTGGGACGCCTTCCCGTGGCAGTTCTAAATTAAATTTTCGTGATTATCGAAGTCGACGATGCGGCTGACGAACGGCTGAATGCATTTCGTTGGCGCGAACGACAACTCAACACCATCGCACAGCGCAAGGCCGCACAAGTCAACAACCTCGAATCAACCGGAATGTTTGTCGCCGAAGGCGACCTCGTTGTTCGCCGAGCACTTGATGCAGGATGCAAGCCTTCCGTTGTCTTGTGTGACCCAAAATGCGCACAAGAGTTCGTTGCCGACATCACCCAGCATGGCGGCATCACACTGAGCGCTTCGGCCGACGTTCGCCGCGAAGTCACCGGGCTTGGTGTTCCGCTCGACGCAATCGGCGTATTTCATCGTCCAGCACTGCGCGATGCGCCATCGCTCATCAGCACGTCAACACGACTCATAATTCTTGATTGCATCGACAACCCCAGCAATGTTGGTGCCATCGCACGAAGCGCAGTTGCCCTTGGATGGGACGCAATGCTGCTCGACCCAACGTCGTCCGATCCACTTACACGTCGTGCATTGCGAGTATCGATGGGCACCACTTTCAACTTGCCCTACGCGCGCATTACCGACATCTCAACCACGTTGCATCAACTTGCAAGTCGCGGCTTCGCAGTTGTGGGCATGACATTGACCCACCCAACCAAGCAAGTGCTGCCGATGAATCACATCAATCTTGCCGACTCTCAACCCCGCGCACTCGTGCTCGGTTCTGAACGCCAGGGTCTGAGCGATGCAGCGCTTGAAGCGTGCACAATTCTGACCAACATTCCAATGGCAGTCGGGATTGACTCGCTCAATGTTGCGTCGGCTACCGCGATTGCGTGTTACGCACTCAAATAGTTTGGCTAGGCGAATTGATCATGGCTGTTGACGCCATCGTCATATATTCCGTCAGTTGCTGACGAACTGTCTCATTGGGTGAGAGTTCATCCACTGCGGCCATCATGTGCACCATCCAACGATCTCTCTCTAGTTCGCCAATCACAAATGGAAAATGCCTTTGTCGCAACCTGGGATGCCCGCGCTCATCGCTGTACGTCGTTGGGCCGCCCCAATATTGCTGCAGAAACAAAGTAAGTCGTTCTTTTGCTCCACTCAAGTCTGACTGCTCTGGATACAACGGCAGCAACACATCATCTGTTGCAACAC
>WLKU01000105.1 GCA_009701105.1 Actinomycetota bacterium
CACGAGCGTGCATCGGTGCACGCCTGGCGCACTACCCAGTCACCAATTGGCCCAATGGCACCAGACTCTTCAGCCATCTCGAGAAATACTGGAGGCGTAAGTACTCCGCGCTCTGGGTGATTCCAGCGCAGCAGTGCCTCTGTGCCAGCGACTCGACCGGTGTGGGTCGAGACGATTGGCTGATGAACAACAAAGAGTTGGTTGGTGGCAAGAGCACGCTCGAGTTCGGATGACAGAGCTGCGCGCTCACGATCGGTCTTGCGCATTTCCTCGCTAAACATTTCACATCGACCTCGTCCGCGCTGCTTTGCTCGGTACATGGCCGTGTCTGCATTGCGCAGCAATGTGACAGCTGCATCATTCGGTGATTCTTCCGCCAACAAAGCCGGCGTTGCCATCGCGATGCCAATGGACGCGCTGGTAAATATCTCGATGCCCTGCAAGATGACTTGGCCAGTCATTGCCTGGCGCACGCGGTCAGCAACATCCATTGCCACATGTTCGTCACCAAGTCCATCGCACAACACCACAAATTCGTCTCCACCGATGCGGGCAACAATGTCTGATGGGCGAGTTGCACTGACCAATCGCTTGGCGATTGTGTTGAGCAACTGGTCGCCAACTGCGTGACCGATGTTGTCGTTGACGTCTTTGAGTTTGTCAAGATCAACAAACAAGACTGTGACTCCACGCTTGAGTGTGCGGCTGCGCTCAAGGGCTTCAGAGAGTTTGCGCAAGAACAGCACCCGGTTTGGCAAACCGGTCATTGCATCGTGAGTTGCCTGACGGGTGAGTTCGTCTTGGAGTTGCTTTGCTTCGGTGATGTCGCGGGCAATGGCCGAGTAGTGCGAGATGACTCCGTCTGCGGTGCGCACAATCTGCAACACAATCGAGAGCGTACGCATGATGCCGTCTGGGCTTCTAAAACCCAGTTCGCCTTCCCAGCGATTGCTTGTTGACGATGTTGTTACTTCGCGCGGCACTTGGTCGCGAATTGCTTGGATAAACATTTGTGCGGCGGCATCATTGAGACCAGTTTGTTCGTTGACGCCAATGAGTTCTCGTGCGCCATCGTTGCAAAACATAAGTGCACCGTGTTGGTCAAACACCAACACGGCATCTGCTGTCACGTCGAGCAGGCCAACAAGTTGCTCGCTGAGCACTCGCTTTACAACGGCATCAGTTACGTCGTGCGCAGTGCCGACATACCCAGTGATCGTCGAGTTGGTGCCAAGTTGAGGCTGTGTCGATACGTGTATCCACATCACCTCGCCATCTGGCTTCCACAATCGAAATTCAAATGTAAATGGTGTCGCAGTTTCGCGCGCACGTTGCCACGCGGCCTCGGCGAGTGATCGCTCGGCAGGTTGTGCGTTGACCCACGGTGCAGCACCTTGAGTGATGCTTCCACCACCGAGGGCGAGCGCACGAAAAGCATCATTGGCGGTGGTGAGACGACCGTTGATATCGGTCTCAAATACCCCAATGGGGAGGGAAGCTATCGAACGGTCAATCTCCATATCTTTACAGGTCGAGAGGGGCAAATGAGCCCATAGTGCGATGTCGGACGCAACAGATGAGATTGGAAGTTAGTTCGACGTGACGATGAACGAACTTGACTGCGTATCGAGTGCGGCGAGCTCGATGGCTTGAATGAGTGTTGCGCTATCGACACCGTTTTCGAGCTCTAATTGCTGCGAAAGCCCGTAACCCGTCAATCGGTAGGTGTGGGTTTCTCCAGCAGGTGGACAAGGTGCGCCAAAACCGATGGTGCCAAGTGAATTCATGGCCTGAATAGATCCGAGAGGTACTTGGCCCTCTGCCAGAGCGGTTTCCGTAGGTTGAATGTTGGCCACAATCCACTGCACCGAATTATTGGTGGTCTCATCAACGATGCTCAGAGCCAAGGTCACGATGTCTGTCGCAACATTGACAAACGTGAGGCTTGGAGAGATGCCAGCAGCGCACGTGAAGCGCGCATCAAGTTGGGCTCCCTCTGCCCACGGCGGTGTGAGGGCAAAGCCTCCAACTGGAGTCATCACTGCACCTGCAACTGCACCTGCAGTTGTTGTGACCGCAATTGATTCTTGTTGGTTGGCCGAGGGTTCTTGCATCTCGCGTCCGTCGTTCGAGCACGCGCTCAAGAGTGTGACACAGGTCAGCGCGATAATTAAGCGAAAGTGTCGCGGTTGCATCACCCTAGATTACGACTATTAGCCTGACGTGATGAGTTTTGGGTCTGAACCGCTGTGCATCTTGACGGTGCATGCCCATCCCGATGACGAAGCCTCAAAAGGCGCGCCAACAATGGCGTGGTATAACTCGCAAGGCGTGCGCACCGTGCTTGTGTGTTGCACGGGGGGCGAAGAGGGCGATGTAAACAATCCAGCACTCAAAGAAGTTGGACAACCATTTCATGGACTTGATGCTGTGGCAGAAAAAAAGTTGCTCGAACAACTCCGACCAAGTGAACTAGATGCTGCAGCCAAAGTTATTGGCTTCCATCATGTGGAGATGCTTGGCTATCGCGACTCCGGCATGGTTGATTCGCCGACGAACAACAACCCAGCGTGTTTCCACATGGCCGACATGGATGAAGCAGTCGGACGCCTCGTGGCAGTTATTCGTCGCGAGAAGCCACAAGTGCTCGTGACGTATGGCGACGATCAACGCGGTTATCCGCACCCCGATCACATCAAAGTGCACGAGATCAGTGTGTTGGCGTTTGATCGTGCGGGTGACGATGAGTGGTATCCAGAACATGGCCAACCGTGGCAACCGATCAAGATGTATTACTCGGCATGGTCGAGAAAGCGACTTGTTGCTGTGCACGAAGAGTTGTTGCGATTGCGTGGCGAGTCGCCTTATGACGAAAATTGGTTTAGTCGTCCCGATCTAGATGATCGGATCACAACCAAGTTGGAGATCGGAAAGTTTTTGTGGGCGAGGTCAGGGGCTTTACGTGCGCACAAAACACAGGTGGATGAGACGGAACCATTTTGGTTTGGGCTCAATGATGACGAACTTGCGGCTGTCTACCCATTTGAAGATTGGATCTTGGCAAAGTCGCTTGTGCGAGGCGCTCCGGTTGCGCCAGGAAGTTATGAGGAAGATCTATTTCAGGGAATTCGTTGAGATAGTTACATTTTTCGCATTGCATCGCGCAGTTCGCGATAACCGATCAACGTTGCGCCGCTATCGATCAGCGCTTGCTTGAGCGACTGGTCATTGACAACGAGTTCGTAGTCGTCGATCCATCCGCTTGAGGCGTCGCCAAGGGCACGAATTTCTGGAGTGTCAACGCATGGTTGCACGTGAATCTCGGTAACGCCTGGTTGCAGATTGCGTAAAGAATTTAATACGCGTTCGCGGCTACCCTCGCGCCAATCATGATCGAAGTGGTCGGGGAAGAGCACGCCCTCTTCGGCGGCGAGTGCACGAAATGGAAAACCAGCTTGCTGCTCGGTGATTGTGGATGGCAGTCTCACAGGCAGTTTGTATTCAACTGCAAGTTCCATGTACACATCAAAAAATTCGGGTCGCAGAGTGATCGATGTGAGGTGCGGTGCCAAGTGAGTGACGTCGATGCCCCATTCGAGTGCGCTCGCAATTTGCGCGCGACACTCTCGCAATACTTCTGCCGAATCGGCGTGTTCCCACAAGTCGTCAATAGTGCGCGGGAAGCCGCCTTCACCCGACAACAGGGATGGTGCGTGAGTGATCGGGCCCCAGCGGTACATCTGGTGTTCGCTGTTGAGAGTGAGGTGTACACCGATGTCTTCGCCGGCATATGTCATGACCGCGTGTCGGGCCCACGGTGCTGGCACCATCAGCGATGCACACGTTGCAACACCTTTTCGCAATGCGTCGTACACACCAACATTGGCTGCATGAAATGCGCCAAGGTCATCGCAACTGATGATCACAAGTTTGGATGATGCCGAGTACCCAAGTCGTTCGACAAGAGACTGCTTGCTGTTGTTCACACCCCAAACGCTACTAGCGACATGCCTTCCAGAGCCCTACATTTGCTGCCTCGGCTTGTGCAGCCGCACGCACAAAATCGTTGCGATGGAATGTGTTTGGCTCAATGCTCATTGGCGTGCCATAACCGCGTGCAACCAAATCGAGATTGATAAACAGATTGTCAGAGCCGAGATACAGATAAAGCAGCATGCGGCCGTATCGGTCACGGGCTTCGACATCGCGCTCAATTCGTACCGTGGTTCCCTTTGGTAAGAGCTGGGTCATGTATGCGCTTGCTTCTGGCCCAAAACATTCGATGGGCTTTGTTGGATGTTTGGTTTCTGGTGTATTGACACCAATGAGTCGTACGCGTTCGGTGCGTCCCTTGATGTCAATATCTACTGTGTCGCCATCAATCACGTGTGCAATTTTCACGAGATCTGATTGTCTGTCTTGTGGTGGCAGTAGTTGTGACGAACTTGAACAGGATGCGAGCCCGATGAGTAAAGCGAATGGAGCAATTACTCCACACATCTTTTTTGTTTTGTTGAAATTTGGTCTCATGATAAAAAACATGTGTACGGGCAGTAGTTGAGAATGCAGTTATTGTGGCATCTATGACAAAACCGCTTGATATTGGCCGACTCGGTCTGTGGACGTGGACGCTCGATGCGCAACCAATGGCCAAATCGCTTGAAGCAGTAAATGAAATTGAGTCGCTCGGGTTTTCTACCGTGTGGATTCCTGAGGCTGTGGGACGCGAGCCGTTTGCGCATGCAGGCTTGTTGCTCGGTGCAACAAAAAAACTCATTGTCGGCACTGGAATTGCATCAATGCAGGCGCGCAGTGCAGCAACGATGCAAGCCGGACAAAAAACATTGACCGAAGCGTTTCCAGATCGATTTTTGCTGGGCATCGGCACGAGCCACGGCAACATGGCCAAAGCAATTCACAAAAGGGTTTACGAACGTCCGTACTCAACCATGGTTGAATATCTCGACACGATGGACGCTGGCATGTTTATGGCGGCACA
>WLKU01000106.1 GCA_009701105.1 Actinomycetota bacterium
CGTTCATGATGCAGATTCCATTTCGTGTCGTGTTCGAGCAGCGAGGCGAGACCCCACGTCGTTTGTCATTACTGGTTCCGCTTGCATCGGTTTTTGCCGCTCTGTTTTTTGGTGCGCTCTTTTTGCTTGCTACGGGCCACTCGCCAATCGACACATACTCGAATATGTTTCAAGATGGTTTTGCTTCATTTAACGGCATTACCGACACGTTGGCACTTTCGACGGTGTTGATCTGTACTGGTATCTCGGCAGCATTTGCTTTTCAGATGAATCTCTACAACATCGGTGGCGAGGGTCAGTTGTATCTCGGTCTCATCGGTGGTGCTTGGGCAGGCATTGCGCTCGGCGACCACTTGCCAACCTTGCTGATGGTGCCAGTCGTGTTGTTGTGTGGCGCACTTGCAGGTGCGGCTTGGATTTTTGTTCCGGCTTTCGTGCGATCGCGACTCGGTACAAGTGAAATTGTCTCTACATTGCTGCTCACCTATATCGGTGCGAGTCTCATTAAGCACGTGATTTATACGCCTGGAAGTTTCTTTCGCAACCCGAATACTTCGTTTCCTCAAGGTCGATTGGTCGCAGACTCTGCGTCGCTCGACAGCTTTGGTAGTTCACGGCTCTACCCAACGTTTTTTGTCGCACTAGTTATTGCTGGTGCGTTGTATTGGGTTGTCAAGCGCACCGAGTTTGGCTACCGCATCAACGTCATCGCCGACTCTCCGAAGGCCGCTCATTACGCAGGCATTCATGCAAACCGCACCACCATGTGGGTGATGCTCATCTCTGGCGCTTTGTCGGGTTTGGCTGGCGCCATGCTCATCGTTGGTCCATACGGCAAGATCGAACCAAGCATCATCACGCTCGGTTATGGCTATGCGGGCATCGTGGTCGCGGCTCTTGCGCGCAACAATCTTGGGCTCATCATTGTGAGTGGAATTTTGTTCTCTGGTCTCAGAGTCGGTGGCAACAACCTGCAAGTGACAACCGATACCCCTATTCATATAGGCGTGATGTTGCAGGGTGCCATTTTGTTATTTGCACTTGGTGGCGAGGCTTTCCGCCGATATCACATTCACTTTGTGCGCGTACATGATGCAACGTCAAAGAAGATTGCAGCATGAACGAAAACATCTGGGTCTTGATGTCTGGTGATGCAATTGCCATTGCAACGACATTGATTTTGGCCGCACTCGGAGCGTTGTTCACCGAGCGTTCTGGTGTGCTCAACCTCGGTATTGAGGGCATCTTGCTCACGTCGGCCATTAGTTCGTTTCTTGCAGCCGATGCTTCTGGAAGCGTGTGGCTTGGACTCATCGTTGGCTCGTTGATCGGTGCCTTGCTCGCTTCAATACATGCACTGCTTTCGGTGGTGTTTCGCGCCAATCAAATTGTTGCTGGTTTGGCACTCGTCATTTTTGGAACCGGTCTGGCCAACTATTTGGGCAAACCTGCAGAGGGCAAGACAGTCTCAACAGTGATTAAACCACTGTCGTTCGGACCGTTATCCGACATTCCTGTCATCGGCCCAATCGTTTTTGGTCAAGACATCATCACCTATCTTGCAATTGCATTAGCCATCGTTGCATCGCGCTACTTGTTTGGCACTCGTCCGGGCCTTGAGTTGCGCGCCACTGGTGACGACCCGGCAACGGTTGACGCCCAAGGACTATCTGTCGCACGAATTCGCATTCGCTACACCATGATCGGTGGTGCGCTTGTCGGTCTTGGAGGTTCGTGGCTAATGCTTGCTCAAAGCGCTGGCTGGCATCAAGCGGCTACGACAAATGGTTTGGGCTGGATCGCGCTAGCGCTCGTGGTGTTTGCTGGATGGCGACCAATGCGCATCATCTTTGGTGCGGTGCTGTTCGGGTTTACCTTGCAGTTGCCATTCACATTGCAAGCAGAGCAGATCACGTTCATTCCTTCGGCGTTTCTCGAGATGTTGCCCTATCTTGCAACGCTGATAGCGCTGATTGCATTGAGCCGTCCAGGAAGTCGCAACCTTCTTGGTGCTCCGCGCGCACTGGGCACTCCGTTTGTGCGCGACGAACGATAATGAAATGAGACTGTCCAAGGCTTCGACTAACGCAGAGATACTTGACGTACTCAATCAGGTGTCTGACGCAATTACGACCGTGCTTACTAATAACACCGACTGGGGTCTGTCCGGTTTGCGACACACCCAATATTCGGTTGATGTCGACTGCGACAACGCAGCACTCGCAATCTTGCATGGCGCAGGCTGCGCAGTGTTGTCAGAAGAAAGTCAGCGAACAGGTGAGTGGGGCGATAACGACATCTTGGTCGTAATGGATCCACTCGACGGATCAACCAATGCAAGCCGTGGTGTGCCGTGGTATGCAACTGCTTTGTGTGCACTCGACAACACCGGTATGCGAGCGTCACTTGTCGTCAATCAGGCTTCGGGTCGCGACCGATATTGGGCAACTCGTGGTGGAGGAGCGTTTCATAATGGCAATCCAATTCGGCCGTCTGCGTGCACTGACATCAGGGATGCTGTGGTCGGGATTTCTGGCCTGCCAAATTTCAAACCAGGTTGGGCACAGTTTCGAGCGCTTGGTGCCGCGGCTCTTGATATTTGTTTGGTTGCCGATGGCTCACTTGATGGCTGGGTCGACATGAATAGTCACGGAGTATGGGATTATCTTGCAAGCATTTTGATCTGCCAAGAGGCGGGTGTGGTTGCCGTAGACCATCTAGATCGTGAACTCTTGGTGACAACATACGATGACAAGCGGACACCGATTGTTGCCGCTTCACCTCAACTGCTTGCACAATTGCGTCAAGTACGATTACAGCATGCTGGTTGACGAAGCAACATATCTAGATGGCGCGAGAGTTGCCGAAGGCCAAGCAGATAATGAAAAGTCGTTTTCGTGGATCGGTCTTTTTGACTCCACAGTCTCCGAGCTGCATCGCTATCAAGATCGTTTTCGACTCAACGATCTAGCAGTTGAAGACGCGCTCTTTGGTAGGCAGCGCCCCAAAATCGATCTGTACAACGAGCACACTCTGATTGTTCTCAAGACTGTCGCTTACAACGTGACAACCGAAAAAATCATTGTTGGCGATCTCACATTATTTATCGGTGCAAATATGTTGCTCACTGTGCGTCACGGGGACGCATTGCCGTTGCAATCTATTCGTGCAGATTTAGAGTTGCATCCCGAAAAACTCAAGGGCGGACCGACTGCGGTATTGCACGAGATAACCGATCGCATGGTCGATCAGTATCTAGAAGTGGCAACCATGCTGGCCGAAGATGTCAATCAGATTGAAGACGAAGTATTTGATGATGAAATACCAACTTCGGCGTCTCGAATGTATTTTGTTAAACGCGAATTGATTGAGTTTCGCCGCACTGTTTGGCCGCTCGTCGAACCACTTGACCGGCTCGCAAAAGGTGCAGTGCCTTTCGTGAGTGCTGATTCAGCATTACTTTTTGCTGACGTTCGAGATCATGTACTCAAAGTGATTGACGAAGTTGACACACTCAATGCGCTCATGGATGCAGCGTTGCATGCCAACCTTTCGCTCATCCAGGTCAAACAAAACGAGGACATGCGCAAGATATCTTCGTGGATCGCTATCGGTGCTGTACCTACAATGATCGCGGGAATTTACGGCATGAATTTTGAACACATGCCCGAACTTGAAACCCAATATGGTTACTACGTGGTGGTGGGTTTACTAGTCGCTGTGAGTTTTGGACTCTTTCGCCTGTTCAGAAAGAACGAGTGGCTCTAGTCCTCATCAGTCTTAGTTTTTAACTTTTACCGTCATATATTTTGTGCCACCAGTTGCGACAGTAATTTTTACGATGTAGGTGCCAGCTTTGGTAAATGTAAGTGCTGGCAATGTCAACACTCCTTTATCGTCAACTTCAAGTGCGGGCAAGGTTCGCCATGTGGTGCCAATTTTGACTTTGGCCGATACATCGGCCCCTGCGGGCAACGAAGGTACAGACACAATGACAACCTGACTGGCTTTTGCATCAACAACAGGAGCTTTTGTCTCGGTGGTGGAAGGGGCAAGCGAAGTCGCTTCAGTAATCGTTTTTCCTCCGGTGCCAATGCTCATACCGCCGGTTGCTGATGATGATGAAGAGGTGACGGGAATGACTGCATTTGCGACAGGAGTTTTTGCTGGATTCCAATCTGTGCTGGTGACTTTGTCGGGAGTCGGATCTGGTTCTTTGGCTGGTGGCACGGTAATCGTCATCGTTGCACTTTCAGTTTGACCATCAAACTTGGCATAACCAGAAACCTTGTATGTTCCAGGCTGGACATAGATATGGGATGTCGGAAATGATGTCAATGCTTGAAGGTTCGCTGAACTTCCATGACCTGTGCCGTCGCCGTAGTCAAAGAAAAAGTTCTTCATTGATGCGTATTCGCCAAGAGCTTTAATCAGCGCTGAATAGCTGAACGATGTTGCGGTACGAGCAGCGCCAACGACAATCGTCATATCTGGAACATCTCCGAGATCAAAATCTGGTGGTTCGAGTGCGGGATCGCCCTTGCCTGGCTTCCAGTTGCATTGTGGCGGGATCGTACTTCCAGTGCGAGGTGTGCAATCGATAGCACCTGCTGGGATTGGCGGACAAGGCTTGCCGTTGGGGCAAATTATTTCGGCAAGCTTTAAGACGTCAGGCGGAATTGGCGTATCGGCGTGAGCCAAACCAGTAGTGCCCGCTAGAAAAGATGCCAATACAAGGGCAGTTGCTAACAGGTGTCGTGTATTGAATGTTTTGTTGTTCATGTTTGACAAAAGATTATCGGTATTTGTGGAAGATTTTATGTCTCAAAATGTTCGCCAAAACGGACGATAAACTGTGATTTCCGTAATTACGGGCGCTTAGCTCAGTTGGTTAGAGCATCTCCCTTACAAGGAGAGGGTCGGGGGTTCGAGTCCCTCAGCGCCTAC
>WLKU01000107.1 GCA_009701105.1 Actinomycetota bacterium
AACGACGGGCAATCGAGACAACCAGTCGGAGGTTGGAACGGATGAAGTGATCTTTGGCCTTGGCGGCGCCACGGAGGTCGGCGCGCAATGCTGCACTGCGCTCGCCCTTTTTCATCGCTGCAGCCGCATCGCGACCTTTTTCGATGGCCTTGGAGAGGTTGCGCTCGTCTTCGGCGTTGAGGAGGGCTACTTTGCCGATTTCGTTGAGATAGAGACCAATTGCATCAGACATGGTGGGGGGACCGTTTCGATTGTGTGGGGGGTTTATGGGGGGATTAACTACATTAGTTCATCGGCAGGTTTTGTGCTAGGGGTAAATGAATATTTTTTGAAATTCTTAAACTCATATGTTTATTGGGTTTAGTGCGAATTCGTAGCGCTAGCAAACATGCTGACTGTTGCAAAAGTTCGGGGCCGAGGTAGAAGCAGATCTTTCTAGACTGACAGTCGTGCCACAACCCGAATATCAGCGAATTGGATTATTTGGCGGCACCTTTGACCCGCCTCATGTGGGTCACTTGGTTACGGCTATCAATGTGCGCCATGCCCTGAATCTTGATGTGGTGATTTTGATGGTCTCGCACGACCCGTGGCAAAAGTCTGGCGTGCGCGATGTTTCGCTGGCCGCTGACCGGTTTGCGTTGGTGGAAGCTGCTGTACACAATGTTGAAGGATTGGTCGCTGGACGCGATGAGATCGATCGGGGCGGGCCAAGTTTCACCGCCGACACTCTGCAAAGTCTTGCAGACAAGTATCCAGGCGCGAAGTTGTTCACCATTGTTGGTGATGATGCGGCTGCAGGTTTGCCAAGTTGGGAAAGAGTTGACCAAGTCGTCGCACAATCGCAATTGGTTGTTGTTGATCGACCAGGAGTGAGCGTTGAGTTGCCGAAACAGTTTGAGTGGCTTCGAGTTGAGTCTCCACGACTTGAAGTGAGCAGCACTGACTTGCGTTCAAGGTTTGCCGACGGTCGACCTACTGATTATCTCGTGACAACTGCGGTACTTAATGAGATTCAGATTCGTGGCATGTATGGATCAGGTGAGAGAATTACTCGCTCATGACCGCAATACCTTCAAGGCAACGCAACAGGATGCTCGCGGCGCTTGCTTGTGGCATCGCATCGGCTTGTTTGTTGCCAATCGGTGGCGTGATTGCTGCCCGCTCGCTGTTGAATTCGTCAGGTGGCACGAGAGTTGATGACAGTGGAGCGTTGCTGATACCTGCAACTCCTGCTGCATTGCTTGCCACTGTCAACGACATCAATCAAGTCACATCGCTGACTGCATTTGTGCTTGCACCAAGCGGTGTTGGCGGCACCATTATTTCGCTTCCAGTTGGCACGCGCGCAGAATCTATTGGTGGACAGGCGCCACATCGTGTTGGCGACACATACCCTCAAGCCGGAGTTGAAGGCATGCTGCTTGAGGTTGAAGGTTCACTAGACGTCACGTTTAGCGTCGTCGGGGCTGTCGTTCGCAATGACCTGGCTGGGGTATTGAATGTTTTGCCACCAATCCCCGTCAATTTTGAGACACCAGTTGTCAACACTGCGATGGTGATGCCAGATCCAGCAACTACAACGACGATCAAGTCACGCAGTTCTAGATCTACAGAGACAACTCTTCCGCTACAACCAACCGCAGTTGACACAGAGGTGTTTCCTGCAGGGGAGCAGACGTTGACCGGCGATCAAGCATCGTTGCTGTTGTATGCACAGAAATTCGGCGAGCCTGAATTCGATCGGCTTGCTCACGTGAAAGCCATGTGGAACGGTGTTGCTTCAGCGGTCGGCACCGGGTTGAGCGCAGAAGTTGCGCAGTTTGACGCAGCACTCGTGGGGGTTGAAACACCAAATGAAATCGGTGCATTCATGCGCCGATTGTTCGGTGGACCAATTCAGGTTTGGCAATTGAGTGCACAGCCACTTGTGGGTGCGGATAATCCGCTCGGTGCGGATTTGTATGCGCTGGACCGCTTTGAAGTGTTGATGATCATGGCCAGCGTGGCGCCAAGCAGTTTGTCAATTGCTAATGACACACTTGCGGTACAGGTGGATAATCCATTTAACGATGCAAACGTAACGCACGCAATTGTCGAGCGGTTGAGTTACCTCAATGTGACTGTGGCGCTGATTAGAAATTTGACTATTAGCCCACAACAAAAAACTGTGATCAAAACGACAACTCTGATTTCGGACGAATTAAAGAAAATCGGTCTCGATGGAGTTGTTGGACCGATCTCGTACAGCAAATGGAAAGATCCCGTGCAGGGAATCGGTGCGCAAATCATTTTGGGCCAAGACTTTGTTGACTTCTTGGCATCTGCACCAGCACTTCCACCAACGACCGTGGCTACTGATGGCTGAGAAAAAACCAGCAGCGAAGAAAGCAGTAGCGAAGAAAGCAGTAGCGAAGAAAGCAGCAACCAGAAAACCAAAAGTTTCGGCAGCCTTGCAACTCGCCCAAGTAGCAGCTCGCGCCGCCGATGAGAAGCAGGGTTCAAACATTACGGTGCTCAATGTTGGAGATGTGTTGGCGATTACCGAATTGTTTGTGGTTGCAACTGCAAGCAACTCCCGTCAAGTGGGTGCAATTCAGAGCGAGGTCAGCCATAAAGTGCGCGAGAAACTTGGTCGATCACCATTGCGCAGTGAGGGAACTGTCGAACAGCAGTGGGTGCTGATCGACTACGGCGACGTGGTCGTGCATATTTTTGCTCAAGAGGCACGGGATTTCTATGAAATCGAGCGTTTGTATTTTGATGTGCCTGTAGTCAGTTGGGATCTCGGGGACTAAGTTCGTGACTATGGACGGATCGACAAACGCAGTAATAAATAATGCCAATTTTGGATTAACCGGTTTGCGTGCGCTTGTCACTGGGGGCGGCTCTGGTATTGGTAAAGCAATTGCTGATGCAATGATCAATGCTGGTGCAACAGTTGTCGTATGCGATGTCAACGACTCGACAAAACCCAACTACGTCTGTGATGTCTCAAAGTCAAGCGATGTGGAAGCAATGTTTGCAGCGATTGAACGTGACCTTGGTGGTCTAGACATCTTGGTCAACAACGTTGGTGTGCCTGGCCCAACAGCACGAGTCGACGAAATGGATCCAGATGCTTATGACGAATGCGTTCGCATCAACCTAGGCGGCACTTTCCGTTGCACCCATGTCGCTGTGCCAATGTTGCTGAAGTCCAAAGGATCGATCATCAACATCTCTACGAGCGCAGGAATATATGGCTACCCACTTCGCTCGCCGTATGTTGCAGCAAAGTGGGGGATCATCGGCCTCACCAAGTCGTGGGCAATGGAACTAGGCGAGTTTGGTGTGCGCGTTAATGCCATCTGCCCAGGTTCGGTGAGTGGCCCGCGCATGGATGGTGTCATTGAGCGCGAGGCGTTGGCAACTGGTGTGACGGCGAGCGATATTCGCACCGGTTATGAAAAACAAGTTTCGCTACAAACATTCGTCGATGCAAGCGATATTGCGGCTTCTGCGGTATTTTTGAGTTCACCAGCAGCACGGTTTATTACAGGGCAAGTACTGCCCGTTGACGGCAATATTGAAACGATGAGGGCATAGCCACGATAGATTGACGGCGTCAAACCGTGAGTACTGCGGGGCTATAGCTCAATTGGTAGAGCGCTTGCATGGCATGCAAGAGGTCAGGGGTTCAATTCCCCTTAGCTCCACAAAAAGAATAAGGTCGGGGGATCATGACACCACAAGTTTTGGATGGTTCGGTCACGCTTCGTGGGCTCAACAAGTCATACGGCGAGCGAGTCGTTGTGGATGATGTGTCCCTCGAAATTCGCGCAGGTGAGTTCTTTTCGTTGCTTGGACCTTCGGGTTGTGGCAAGACCACCACATTGCGAATGATCGGCGGCTTTGAGCGACCTGACGGTGGCCAGATATTGATTGACGACCGCGATGTCACGTTTGACGAACCAGAGGTGCGTCCACTGAACACGGTGTTTCAGAACTATGCGTTGTTTCCACATCTCAATGTGTTTGACAATGTGGCATTTGGTCTGAAGTTCGAGAAAAAGGGAAGTGTCTCCCCAAAACCAGAAAAAGAACGGGTGATGCAAGCGCTCGAATTGGTTTCGCTTGCCTCGTTCAGTGAACGCCGTGTTCCGCAATTGTCGGGTGGCGAGCAGCAACGCGTTGCGTTAGCACGAGCATTGGTACTTGAGCCAAGTGTGTTGTTGCTAGACGAGCCGCTTGGCGCACTTGACGCACAGTTGCGTGCGCGATTGCAGGTGGAGTTGGCGTCGTTGCAGCGTCAGATTGGTATCACGTTTATCTATGTCACTCACGATCAACATGAAGCGTTCACGATGAGTGATCGCATTGGTGTGATGCGCAATGGCAAATTGATTCAGGTTGGTGCACCACGAGAGATCTATGAGAAGCCCGCAACAATAGATGTAGCCAAGTTTGTTGGCGCAGCCAACTTATTGTCAGGAACAGTGGTGTCGAGCGGTGTCGTTGCGATTGACGGAGTGAAGTTTGCTGCACCTACAAGTGCGCCATTAGGTGATGGGATGATCATGATCCGTCCAGAGCGAATTCACGTTGGCTCTGGCACACAGCAGGCCACCATTGAGCGAGTTATATTTGCGGGCTCATCGCTGCGCGTGACGCTCGATGTTGCGGGAATCAAGCTGGTTGCCGAAATTCCCAACGATGAAACTTCCCGCAATCTGCAGGAAAATACGACGACCAATATTGATGTGATGCCAGACGCATTGCGTGTTTTGCCGCTGAACTAGTTATTCGCCCATCCGGGTAATGTCGGCAAGAGCTGCCCTGATGCCGCCTGGTTCTCCGTGTCGCTTACGCCAATGCGAGAGTGCAAAGAGCGCAATGGTGAGTGCTGCAAATGTGGTGGCTACCAGCAG
>WLKU01000108.1 GCA_009701105.1 Actinomycetota bacterium
CATACCCAATGTCTACTTGGGTTTCGGGGGATCCCCAAATATTACAATTAGATGACATAAACTGTTACCTAGTTGACATATGGCGAGTAATTGCCCCCGTGAACTCCACCGCCCCCCGGTCGAGTCAGGGCCACCCTGTCACCCCCAAAACCATGACCTCAACACATCTATATCCGTATACCCGCTCGGTAGTTAGACGATCTGAGCGCACTCCGGGCTTCGGGTCTGCATGCCGGGCGTTCGTTGCTGTAGCGCTTGTTGCTGTGATTGTGATGTTTGGAATGCCTCAACAAGTGTCTGCCAAACCGATGCCACAAAGTCAAGAGCGAGTGATCGCACAATCTGCACAAGAAGCAGTTGCAGTTTTTGACTCGTTTACCGAACTCAGTGCGGTGGATCGAAATGATGTTTTCTCAGCCCTTGTTGCCGACATTGCAAGACAGGCAGCATTGTTCTTGGGGCTAGATGTGCGACTTATGCAACAAGCATGGTTGGCAGCAGATTTAGTACATCAACGGGCGCTGATAAATGGTCTCACTCAACTCGGTGTGCCCTACAAAATTAATGCTGCAATTGAAAACGTTGCTTTTGATTGTTCGGGACTCGTTGCATTTGCATGGGGGAAAGCAGGGGTTGCACTCTCGCGCGGGTCTTCAGCGCAATTTGCGAGCGCCACACTTGTGAAGGTAGAAGAAGCGCAGCCCGGTGACTTGATTTGGCGTCCTGGTCACATCTCGATGTACTTGGGGGTACCAAGCGCAGTTTTGCAAACTCCATATTCGGGCAGAAGTGTTGAATTGCAAAAGATGAATGAGCGCATTACTTCTTGGGTGAAATACGCAAATCCGTTGGTATAAATTTTTTTGTGAATTTATTTGTGAATTGGTCCGTCGCTGTCGCGTAGCGATGGTGCACCGCGGCCCGTACGCCGCGCAATAATCTCTCCAACGATTGAGATCGCAGTTTCTTCTGGAGTTCTTGCACCAATGTCGAGACCAATAGGGGACATGAGTCGGGCTAATTGGTCGGTACTTGTAATGCCCACTTCGGCAAGTCGTTCAAGCCGCTTTGCGTGTGTTTTGCGGCTGCCCATCACGCCGATGTAACCAACGTTTGTTGCAAGAGCACCTTGCACTGCAGGCACATCAAATTTTGGATCGTGGGTCAAAATGCACACTGCATCGCGAGAAGTGAGAGCTGCGCCGCGCTGAGTAAATAAAGGTGCTGGCCATGAGACCAGTACTTCGTCGGCCATTGGAAAACGACGGCGCGTAGCAAAAACTTCGCGGGCGTCGCACACAATCACGTAATAGCCGAGCACTTTTGCAACCTTGGCTAGCGCGGCAGTGAAATCGACGGCACCAAAAATCCACATTGTTGGCGGTGGCGAAAATGCTTCGATAAAAACACGAACTGTTGGCGTGTCTACTAAATCTTCTGGAGTTGTTTGGCCCTGCGGCCCATAGTGACGCACGCCTGTGCGTCCGGCTTCAACTTCGCCCAGTGCGTCACGCGCAACGACACGATCGAGTTCGGCTTCACCAAGTGTGCCCACTGCGTCTATTGACGGCGAGACGAGCATCGTTGCGCCAACATGTGGACCATCGATGACAGTGACGAGTGCAACCGGAATATTGGAGCGAACTCGTTCAGCGAATATTGGGTAAAGCGACATTGATTGGAGCGTCATGATTTACCAGGTGAGTGGCGCGATGAAAAGATGAATAATGCCGCCGCAAGTGAGACCCACTGCAAATGCTTCGTCGTCCGAGTAACCAAACTTGACAAGACGAGGTAGATTGTCGCCGCGCAAAATCTCGAGTGCCTCAGCAACCACTGCGCCTTCGACGCACCCACCACTCACTGAGCCAACAACTTCGCCGTCTTCATTAACAGCCATCGCTGCACCGGGATCGCGTGGGCCAGAGCCTTCGATGTCAACGACGCGCGCAACTGCAATCTGTTTGCCTGCCTGCTGCCAGCGCTCGATGTCGTTCAGTAGTTCACGCATGGGTATCAGTCAATCGCGAGAAATCACTCGAGTGAGATGCTCGAGAGCCTGTATGGAATGGCCCTCTACAAAGTCGTCCACATATGGAAGCGCTGCAGCCATGCCGCGAGCAAGCGGTGCATAACCAGGAGTGACTTTGAGCGGGTTGACCCACACGACTCTGAATGCAACTCGTTGCAAACGCTGCATCTGCTCGGCAAGAACCTCCGGGTCACCTCTGTCCCAACCATCGCTGAGCACTACGACAATTGCACCGCGGGCCATTCCGCGCACGCCCCAGGTTGCATTAAATTTGCGCAGGCTTTCGCCGAGTCGCGTGCCTCCGCTCCAGTCGGGCACTTGTGCTGCAGCACGAGTAAGTGCCTTGTCCGGGTCGCGGCTGTTGAGTTCTTTTGTTAGCCGAGTGAGCCTTGTGCCAAACGTAAATGCCTCTACGCGTTGTCTGCCGACAACGGCTGCGTGCATAAAACGGAGAAGCGCTCGCGCGTATGGTTCCATGCTGCCCGAGATGTCGAGAAGCACAACGAGTCGGCGTTGGCGCTCACTTGGTTTGCGCCAGTGCAATCGCGCAGGCTCGCCACCAAACGCGAGAGATGCTCGAACAGTGCGACGCAAGTCATGACGCGAACCACTGCGTTTTGCATGTGTAAGGCGAAGTGATTGTCGGGGAGGGCCAGCGAGACGTAGTTGATGCATGAGTCTCTGTGATTCATGTAATTCTTCATCGGTGTATTGAGCGAAATCTTTGCTGCGCAATGATTCGTTTGCGGTAAAGCGCATTTGTAATGTCTGATTTTCATCTTGCGCATCAGCATTGTTTTCGTTTGGACCATCTTCGTCGTCGAGCAACAGTGTGATTTTTTGTGGTGGACCGTCTTCGTCAACGTCTGTCGCATTACGGCGTTCCCAAAAAACCGCGAATGCTCTGTCAAACAGTTGCTGATCTTCTGGTTGATGCACCAATGTGGCCCGCCCTGCCCAATACACATCGTCGCGCTTTGTCATCGATACAACATCGAGCGCTTGCACAAACGTAATCACCGAATCGATGGGAACGCTGATGCCCGCACCGCGCAACACGCGCGCAAACGAAACTGCCATTTCATCTGCCGATGAGCCAGCAGGCTGTTTCAGCGCTGTCGACATAACCGATGAGCTCTAGTTATGAGACAAGCCGCGGTCGAAGGCTTGTTTGACGAGATCGGCAATACCTGTTTCACGAACACGTTCGTGATCTTCGCGGTACTTGAGTACTGTGCCAAGCGTTGCGGCAACGCTGGTCTCGTCGAGTTCGAGAATCCCAAGTTGACCAAGCGCAGTTGCCCAATCAATTGTTTCGGCAACACCGGGTGGCTTGTACAAATTGAGACCACGCATTGCTTCGACTGCCGCAGCAACTTGTCGTGCAAGTGACTCAGCGATTTGCGGAACACGCAACCGAACGATGGCAACTTCGCGTTCAAAATTTGGGTGTTCAACCCAGTGGTAGAGGCATCGACGCTTGAGTGCGTCGTGCACATCGCGCGTGCGATTGGAAGTGAGCACCACGATTGGCGGGGTAGTTGCGCTGAATGTGCCCAGTTCGGGAACGGTGATTTGGAAATCGGAAAGAATCTCGAGGAGATATGCCTCAAACTCGTCGTCGGCTCTGTCGATTTCATCGATCAAGAGCACTGCGGGTGTGGTGCGGTTGTCGATAGCGCGCAACAGCGCACGCTTGATCAAAAACCTTTCGTTGTACAACTCGCTTTCAAGTAGCGAAGTGTTTTTTGACTTTGCTTCACCAGATGCTTCGGCAGCGCGCAGGTGCAACAACTGACGTGAGTAGTCCCAGTCGTAAACGGCCTGTGATGCATCGATGCCTTCGTAACACTGCAGGCGAATGAGTTCGCCACCTGTCATTGCAGCAATGACTTTTGCTAATTCGGTTTTTCCAACACCTGCTTCGCCCTCCAATAAAAGAGGCCGTTTGAGCGACAACGCCAAAAAAACTGCAGTCGCAAGGCCTTCGTCGGCCAAATAGCTTTGTCCACCAAGAGCGTTTCGTACTTGGGCTACCGATGTGAGTGCGGGCAAACTCATTGCATCACTGTAGAGGCACGAGGGTTACGAGTCGAAGCCCAAACCCAGCCGGTCGAGGGTGCGTAGCCAGAGATTGCGTTTGCCCGTGCGGTCTTCACGGCTCAGTGCCCAGCGCGTTGTCTGAATGCCGATAAAACGAAATGGCTCGGGTGGAAACGGCAGCGGTTTGCTTTGCACGAACTTGGTTTGAGTGGCTTGGGTCTTGCGCCCGTCGAGCAAATCGAGCATGACTTCGGCACCAAAACGCGAACTCGCCACACCAAGACCGGTGTAGCCGATTGCGTATGCAACTCGGTTGCGCATTGCTTGGCCCCAAAACACGCTGTAGCGGCTGCATGTATCGATTGCTCCACCCCACACGTGTGAAAACTTGACGCCTTCAAGTTGCGGAAATGTTTCAAAAAAGTGTTGCGACAACTTTGCCCAACTCTCTGGACGAGATTCCAAATCGACACTCATTTTTCCACCGAAGAAATACATGGCGTCATAGCCGCCCCACAGAATCCGATTGTCGGCAGTGAGTCGGTAATAGTGAAACTGATTGGAGATGTCAGATAAACCTTGGCGATTTTTCCAACCCAAACTGTCAAGTTGCTGTGCGTTCAGTGGTTCGGTAACAAGGCAGTAGTCGTACACCGGCGCGATGTAGTTGTGCATGCGCTTGAGTAGCGGTTTGAAGGCGTTGGTGGCGAGTGCAACATGTTTGGCTTTGATGTCGGCCAATGCTGTTTCGATCGAGACGCCGCTTCCCGAATAGTCGAGTCCTGTTGCTCGCGTGTCTTCGAAGATGCGCACACCA
>WLKU01000109.1 GCA_009701105.1 Actinomycetota bacterium
ACCCCAAAGTCGTGGCTCACACAAACAAGAGCGAAACCTCTCGACTCTTGCAATCTGGTGATTGTTGCCAACACATCTGCAGCAATTCCTACGTCTAGTGCCGAGGTCGGCTCATCAAGCAGCAACAAGGAAGGTGAACGAACGAGTGCAAGAGCAAGCAAGACTCTTTGGCGTTCACCGCCAGAAATTTGGTGCGGGTAACGATAAAGATATTTTGATCCGTCCAAACCAGCATCATCAAGTGATGACAAAATTGTTTCATCTGCAACGTCACGACCGAGCGTGTCACGGAAATGTGACCGGATGGTCAAATGAGACGTGAGGGCCTCACCCAGTGATTGCGCGACCAGTGCAACCGAACTGCCATACATTTCTTGACGAACTTTGGAGTCAACGGCCAGCATGTTGACCCCCGCCGTTAACACAGTGCCTGACGTGAGATGCAACCCTGGCGACAACACTCCTGCCGCTATGCGCAACAACGTCGACTTTCCACTCCCCGATCCTCCGACAATGCCAAGCCTCTCGCCCATTTCGACTTTTAGATCTACTGATTGAAGAATTGGCGTCACGACTTGATTGCGGTCTCGAGCCTCAACGCACACTTGCTCAAACTGCAGAACCGTATTCATTCGCGATCCACCAGTGCCTGCACGGCCAATACCAATGAAGCAAGCATCACAATTGGGGTAATCACCGAGAGCGGATTAATTGTCATATACGAGCGCGCCTCGGCAATCATCAATCCCCATTCAGGCGTTGGAGGGCTTGCACCGAGTCCTAAAAACGAAAGCGAACTGAACGCCAGAATAATCCACGTGAACTGCATTGCTATTTCGGTCAACACCACTCGCCACACGTTTGTTAGCACTTCGCCAAACAACAGATTGATGCCACGACCACCCTGCAATCTTGCGACTCGCACAAAGTCGCGCGCCAGCAACACTTGCGTACTTCCACGCGCTACTCGCGCAATGGGGGCGGCATACATCAAACCAAGAGTGACACTCAAGATAAATGGATCATGGCCAAAGAAGCTTGCAATCAACAACAGCAAAATCAGTGTTGGTGCTGCAAGTAAAAAGTCAATCAACCTCGCAAGCGCTTCATCTATCCAGCCGCCAGCCAATGCAGCAAGTGAACCAAGTGCAACACCGATAATTGCCGAAAGAGCTGTCGCTATGAGTGCAATAACGAGCGATGGCCGACCACCGTGGAGAGCACGACTCAAGACATCTCGACCCAGCGCATCTGTGCCCAGCCAGTGAGCAGTCGAAAATCCTTGCAGCATTGCACCCGGATTTTGTTCGTCTGTCGGTGCGAGCGGCAACAAAGGCGCAAAGAGTGCAACGACCGCATGAAACCCAAGTACGCAATACACAATGCGTTTATTCATGAGCGCTGCTGCTTCAGTCGTGGATCAAGAAGTCGAACGACCATATCTGCAATAAGTGACATGGTGAGATAGACGCCAAGACCAAACAAGATAATTGGCAAGATAATGGCAGTATCACGATCCGAAATTGCATCAATTGCCAATCTGCCCAATCCGCGATAGTTGAACACGGCCTCTGTCACAAAGGTTCCGGTGAGAAGCCACGCAGCATCTACTGCAATCGTGTTGACGACTGGGGGCATTGCCGCTGGCAAAATATGACGCAATAAAGTGACCCGTTCTTTTGTTCCTCGAAGTCGTGCGCTTTCCACAAAGGGCATTGTCTGAATCGTTGTTACGCCAGCCTTCATTGTGCGCATCGAGTGCGCAAACACAACTGCTGCGAGAGTAAGTGCAGGCATCCATATATGTGGCAAGAGTTCTAAGACCGTTGCATTACTTGGCACCACCGTCACACCTGGAAATATTGGAATCCAAATAGAAAAGACCAGCCACAAGATGGTGGCGATTACAAACTCTGGAAGTGTCATCGCGACTACCCCCAACGTGTTGATTGCTTTACCGATGCGACTGTGCGGATAACGACCAATCAATAGTCCAGCCACAATTGCACTCGGAAATGCCATGAGGGCAGCAACAACAGCCAACATTGCGGTGTTTCGTATTCGAGGCAAAATGATCTGTGCAACCTGCTCATCTCGCTTGATCGAATAGCCAAGATCTCCGTGCACCACATCGTTGGCCCAGTTACCAAGTCGAACAACTACCGGATCAGTGAGCTGATTCTCCTCGCGACATTCGGCGATCTTGGCATCCGTGCCAAATCGGCCGAGCAATGCGGTGCAGCCATCACCCGGTAACGCATCAATTCCAAGAAACGACAAAACAGCAAGCGACACAAACGCACCAAGAGTAAACAGCACTCGCCGTGCCAAATTCTTCATACTGATATCACGAAACGCTGATCTTCTCCCATCGAACTGCGTCAATCACGATTGGATCAATCCCCTGCACTTTGCTACTCATCACTCGGGTCAGAGTCTTGTGATACGGCAGGAAGATTCCGGAGTTTTCGAATATGTGCTCTTGAACTGCAATGTACTTTTGCTTGCGCTCTGCCAAATCTTGTGTTGACCGAGCCTCATCGAGCATTTTGTCAAGCGCTAGATCAACTTGGCCTGTTGGGTTCCATGCAGCAGTGCTTCGATACACCTCGTTAAGCACTTGAGCAGCAGGACGCTGACCCCAACTGTCAACAAATGCAGATTCTTTCATCCATACGTCATCCCAAAATCCACTTGCGTCGGCCATCTTGATCGTCACACGAATACCGGCATCCTTCACTTGTTGCTGATATGCCTCAACAAGTTCAACCATGTGCACTTCAACATCGCTGGTGTAAATATCAATATCAATTCCATCTGGGAAACCAGCTTCAGCCAGCAATGCTTTTGCTCCCTCGGTATCTTTCGCGCATGGTCCATCCCATCTATATGGATCCGCAGTCCAAACAGGCGTGTCGCACGCAACGACTCCGCCGCCAACCCCAAGCACGGTGTCGGCAATTACTTGACGATCCGCTGCGACGCGCAATGCTTTTCGCACACGAACATCATCGAATGGCTTGCGATCGACGCGGAAATCAATTGCGTTCCAGTCACCAGACGGGATTGTTTGCAAAGTGAACTTGGCGGCGTCACCAAAGATTGACGACGACTTGCCATCAATGGCCAACAACAGATCTACTTGGTCTCCAGCAAGTGCCTGCGCGGCCGATTGCGAGTCTGCAAACGTGATGATCTCGATCTTGCTCAACTGCGGCTTTCCAAAGAAATAGTTTTCGTTGGCAACGAGCACCGTTGTTCCTTCAGGATCAAATGTCTCCATCTTGAAAGGACCTGTGCCGATTGGTGACTTGCCAATTGTTGCCTGTGAGTCGACTGGCGTCATCAGGGCGCGATAGTCGGCTAGCAACGAAGGAAGATCTGCTTCACCGGTAGACAATGAGAGTTTGACCGTGTAGTCATCGATTGCTTCAACAGACTCAATTACGCCAAGCACCGCACGAACTGGTGAATCGAACTCTGGGTCGATCATGCGATTGACCGAATACACGACGTCATCGGCAGTAAAAGTACTGTCATCGTGAAACACAACACCTTCACGCAGAACAAGTGTCCACTCGGTCAAATCTTCGTTTGAAGACCACGAAAGAGCAAGCTCTGGAATGGGCGAGAAATCTTTGTCAACGCCAATGAGTCGGTCGAACACCATGTTGATGGTCGGCCAAGTTCTATTGCCGTCGTACGGATCCATTGTTTCGGCACCACCAAACCCCGCATCATTTGCAACTCGCAAAACACCTGAGACAGTTGTAGCCCGACCACAGGAAGCCAGCAGTGCAGACCCGCACAAAAGACCAACTATGAACACCCGAAGAATTGTTTTCTTTTGCATGAACGCAACACTAACCACTCCATATGCTGTCAAATATGAGTTTGCTGTCTGTTGTCTCTTACAACATCCAATATTCATTGGGGGCAGACAATCAATATGACTTACCTCGCGCAATAGAGCCAATCCGTAAGGCTGACATCATCTGCCTGCAAGAGATTGATCGCAATTGGCGGCGAACCAACATGGCCGATCAATTTGCCGAGATCCAGCAATTACTCCCCGACAGGTATTGCGTATTTGGCCCTTCGATTGATGTTGATGCCAGCGCTATAGACACTGATGGGACAGTCATCAACAGGCGTCGCCAGGGCGGACAAATGATCGCGAGCCGTTTCCCCATCGTGTCATCACGCGTCATTCATATGCCAAAAGATGACACCGGAATCAACATGAATATGTGGAGCGTTGCTCTAGAGGCAGTCATCGCCACCCCCGAAAGACAAATTCGTGTTATCAACCTTCATCTCACCGATGTAACCGAAACAAACCGAATAACACAGATCGAGTCGCTCCTCAAACAATGCGCAGCCGCAACAATTGAGGGTGGCGCATGGAACGGTGATGAGGGCGATGATGAGTACCGCGAACACTGGCAGATGAACGACATCGTGCCTCAGATGCCCGAAGAAATTATTCTGACCGGGGATTTCAATGATGAGCCTGAATCACATGTGATCAAGCTTGTTTCTAATGCAGGGTTTAGAGATACGTGGTCGCTCACAGCAGAGACTGCCGCTTCTACTGCAACCTTCAAGAAAAACCCAGAACAAGGTACCGACCGCGACTTGCGCATCGACTTTGTTTTTACTTCGCCACACTTCGAAACTGTCAGTGCTTACATCGATGGGGTCACAGATGCATCAGATCATCAGCCAGTGTGGGCCACAATTCGTTAGTGGCAAGCAGGTTTTGCTGCAGCCACGTCGATGCCCGGGCTACGCGAAAAGAATCCGCTTGGCTTGAGCTGAAACCCTGCGCGCTCAACTGGCATCACAGGCCAATCTTCAATTCGCGGAATGTGATTGGTGCCAAACAC
>WLKU01000011.1 GCA_009701105.1 Actinomycetota bacterium
CGCGGCACTTTGCTCCAAGCAATTTCACGATCCACGCGAACGTCGCCTGGGAGTCCGAGCATTCGCTCACCAAGAATGTTTTTCATTACCTCGCTGGTTCCGCCTTCAATGCTGTTGGCGCGAGCACGCAAGAATGCTTTTGGAACAGAGTCAAAACTCATCGCCGTTTCCGGTCTCACCATTGCATAACTTCCGTACAACATGCCGTGCGCACCCATCAGTTCAATGCAGAACTCATAAGTTTGCTTGTTTAGATCAGCACTGGCCATTTTTCCGATTGAACCTTCAGGACCTGGCACTCCAAGTTTTCTGTTTTGTCCAGCACGAATGTTTGTCAGTCGAAGCACTTCAGCACGAATCCACAATTGGGTGAGTTTGTCTCGAGTTGCAGCATCTCGCTCCTCAGCTGGCATCTTTTCCCAAATCTTCATTGCCTCGCGGATCGGACCAGACGCCCTTGGCGGAATAGCTCCACCAATTGCAACTCGCTCATTCATCAGCGTTGTCAAACTCACGCGCCAGCCGTCGCCAGGCCCGCCAAGTGTTTCAGCGACTGGAACACGAACGTCGGTGAAATAGACCTCATTGAATTCGGCTTCACCAGTCATCTGCCGCAATGGTCGAACCTCAACCCCAGGTGCTTGCATATCGACAACCACTGCCGTCATTCCAGCATGCTTCACAGCATCTGGATCTGTGCGCACAACTAGTAGACCCCACTTCGAGAGATGGGCCAAAGTAGTCCAAACCTTTTGCCCGTTGACCAACCATTCGTCACCGTCGCGGATTGCCTTCGCCGAGAGGCCTGCAAAATCTGAACCCGAACCTGGTTCAGAAAACAACTGACACCAAATTTCTTCACCAGTGAACAGTGGTCGCAAATATTTCTTGCATTGTTCAGGTGTTCCCCACTCGACAACAGTTGGTCCACACATTCCATAACCGATCGGATTTCGCGCATATGCATTCGGACCACCTGCTGCTGACAATCTTTCACTGACTATTTTTTGGTGCTTAGGCGATAACCCAAGGCCACCGGAGCCGACTGGAAAGTGCACCCACGCGAGGCCACGGTCGTACTGCTCTCCCAAAAACACCGCAGGTTTTGTCTTGCTCGGCGGAAAGGCATCCAGCAACTCGGTGATCGCACCATCAATGACCTGTTCGTCCAACGTCGTCTGCAATTGTTCTGTCGACATATGCCCCCCCTTATGTTGCCCTTATGTTCCTCTTTAGTCAAAACAAATCTAGTAACCCCAAACACTTTAATCTTTATTGGTCTCGTGAGATCTCCATCTCAAATTGCCTGCCGCTTCTAAAATTGGGCTAACTTTTGCCTATGTTTCCAGGACAAATCGCAGCCGTTACACCAGATAAGCCAGCCATCGTCATGGCTTCAACGTCTCAGGTAATTACCTACAAGGAGCTCGACGAGGCTGCTAACCGTCTCAGTCAATTGCTCTTTCAACATGGATTGCGACCAGGTGACCACATCGCTATCTGTCTCGAAAATCACCCCCGATATTTCGAAGTCATCTGGGGTTGCCACTATGCAGGACTCATTTATACTGCGTGCTCCAGCCGCCTCACATCTGATGAATTGACCTACATCATCAATGATTGCAACGCGAAAGCTTTCATCACAAGCAAATACAAAGCTGATCAAGCCGATGAAATTTCAGATGTAATTCCAAATGTTGCACTTCGCCTCATGTTGGACGGAGTGATTGATGGATATGAAAGTTACGAAGACATCGTTGCTCAGCAGTCCCCGCTCCCACTAAACGACCGTGTGGACGGATCAGACATGCTGTATTCGAGTGGAACCACTGGGCGTCCGAAAGGTGTGGCACTCAATCTCGGCAACAACCCGCTCGGATCACCAAATGGCGTCACATCACTTGGACAATTCTTGTTTGCGATGAATGACGGCACGACCTACCTTTCGCCAGCACCGCTGTATCACGCAGCACCTCTGCGCTGGAACATGGCGGTGCACCGGGTAGGTGGCACAACGATCATCATGGAGCATTTTGATGCAGAAGAATATTTGCAACTTGTAGAGCAATACAAAGTGACGCATTCACAAACTGTTCCAACGATGTTTGTACGACTGCTCAAACTTCCCACCGATGTACGAACCAAGTACGAAACCAAATCTCTGACACACATTTTTCATGCCGCTGCTCCATGCCCGGTTGATATCAAACAGCAGACCATTGCCTGGCTCGGACCAATCGTCCACGAGTATTATGCAGGTAGCGAAGGCAACGGCTTTGTGTATTGCAATTCAGAGCAATGGCTTGCCCATCCAGGTACGGTTGGCCAATCTTTGCAGGGAGTCATTCATATTTTGGATGACGACGGCAACGAACTTGCAGTTGGCCAAACCGGCACCATCTATTTTGAAAGTGCTGCCAAATTCGAATATCACAATGATCCCGAAAAAACTCAAGCGTCTAAAGATTCGCTTGGCAGGGGCTGGTCAACACTTGGCGACATCGGATATTTGGATGAAGAAAAATTTCTCTACCTTACCGATCGCAAAGCATTCATGATTATTGCAGGTGGTGTGAATATCTACCCTCAAGAAGCAGAAAACATTTTGGTATCTCACCCAGACGTAATTGATGTCGCCGTTTTTGGAATCCCCAATGACGAGTTTGGTGAAGAAGTTAAAGCAGTAGTGCAACCAACAGTGATGCCTGCAACACCAGAAGACGCGAAAAAACTCGAACGCATCCTGATCGAACACTGCAAGGCATCCCTTGCTTCATTCAAATGTCCAAAGTCTGTCGATTTCCGAACCGAGCTACCACGTCATCCCACAGGCAAACTGTATAAACGTCTCTTGAAAGACGAATACTGGGCAGCCGCTGGCAGAAGTATCTAAAGTACATCTGTGTCGCATCCATTTCTTGAGACTCAACTCCCTATCGCTTTCGCACATCGCGGCGGTGCGAGTGACGCACCCGAAAACACAATGCCGGCTTTTGCGAAAGCAATTGAGCTTGGCTACACATACCTCGAGACCGATGTACATGCTACTCGTGACGGTGTGCTCCTGGCTTTTCATGACGACGACCTGTTACGCACTTGTGGCGTCGCGGGCAAAATTAGCGAACTCGATTATTCCGAAGTGCGCAATGCACGTGTTAACGGCACTGAGCCAATACCACTATTGCAAGATATTTTTGACGCATGGCCCGAAGCACGCATCAACATCGACTGCAAATCAGATGCTGCTCTCCCACCATTGATCGAAGCCCTACGACTACCCCATGTGCTCGACAAAGTGTGTGTTGGTTCATTTAGCGACAAGCGTCTATCGGTGCTCCGTGAGACTTTCGGTCCGTCACTGTGTTCGTCGCTTGGTCCCAAACAAGTCGCATTGCTGCGGGTGCGCAGTTGGATAGGTGTGGTCAAACCATTCGAAGGTGCCCTTGCTGCCCAGATTCCGCTCAAGCAGGGCCCGATCACACTGACCGATAAGCGACTGGTCGATGACGCACACAGTGCTGGATTGCAGGTTCATGTGTGGACCATCGACGAACCCGACGAGATGGAGCACCTACTGAATCTCGGCGTTGATGGAATTATGACCGATAAGCCCCTTGTGCTGAAGCAGATTCTGCAGAATAAAGGTCTTTGGCATTCGCCGATCGCATGATCGGCACTATTAGATTATTTGTGTGACCCCTACGAGGATGCGGCTCAGCCGACGCTTCGGTGAACTCCACCACGCCTAACCCAAACGTTCATCGCTCGGGGTCTCATTTGATCTCTGCAGATGACATCTGTTTGTCATTCCCCGACACGACCGAGGCCTTGCGAGGAGTCACGCTACAAATCGCAACACACGAATTTGTTGCGCTTGTCGGCCCCAGTGGTTGCGGTAAATCGACATTGCTGCGCGTGCTCAGTGGACTACAACAACCAACAAGAGGAACTCTGTCGAACACAACGAGTGACATCGGATTTGTTTTTCAAGACCCAACTCTGCTGCCCTGGCGCTCAACGCTTAGGAATATTGAAACATTGCTTGAGTTACGGGGAGTCAATGCAGACGAACGCAAAGCCAAGGCTCAAAACGCCCTCGAGTCAGTTGGCTTACAAGACAGCGGACATAAGTATCCGCGACAACTTTCGGGAGGCATGAAAATGCGAGCATCCCTGGCTCGCACTCTCGTCACCGATCCCGGATTGCTCTTGCTCGATGAACCCTTCGCCGCGGTAGACGAATTTACTCGCGAATCACTCAATGATGATTTGCTCGCCATGTTTGCTTCTGCAAAATTTTCGGCGGTTTTTGTGACCCACTCCATCACTGAGGCCGTCTACCTTTCGCAGCGAGTCATCATCATGTCGCCAAGACCTGGAACCATTGCGCACGAGATACAGATTCCTTTCGAGTACCCACGCAAACCTGAGCTCCGTTACAGCGCCGAATTCGCTCACTGCTGTGGACAGATCGCTGCACTGATGAGAGAAATACAGACATCATGACTTTCAAGGCTCGACTGCAGAAGATCGTTACTCGATACTTCGGCCCAACCGTTGTATTCGCACTATTTATATTTGCTTGGTACGCACTCGCCTATGGCTTAGAAAATAACTTCTCCCCAGCGTCCAATACACCGATGATAATTCCACCACCTCATCGTCTCTTTGAAGACTTTCATGGCATTGTGCGCACCAAAATTGTTGTTGCTTTCTGGATATCACTAAAAACATCGCTTGTTGGATTAACCATCTCTATAGTCTTCGGCCTCACACTTGGTGTTTTGATGGCTCAGGCAAAATGGCTTGAGCGTTCACTTTGGCCGTATCTCATCGCGTTGCAAGTCACTCCCATCATTGCAATTGTTCCACTCATGATCAAACTGGTGGGTTCCAATTTCGCGGCGAGAGTGCTCGTCACGGTGATCATCTCACTCTTCCCCATTGTGTCAAACACGCTATTTGGCGTTCAATCAACTCCAAAAAATATGCACGATTTGTTCACACTGCATAAAGCAAGCCGCGCAACTCGGCTATTGAAACTTCAATTGCCTGCAGCGAGTCCTGCGATTTTTAGCGGCTTACGCATCTCGGCCGGCCTAGCCGTCATTGGCGCAATTGTTGGTGACTTTTTCTTTGCCAAAGGTGACCCCGGTCTCGGCAAACTCATCACCCAATTCTTTTTAAACAGCCAAGCCGGCCCGATGTTTGTCACAGCGTTGGCTGCAACTCTTTTGGGACTTATGCTTTTTATTGCTTTCGGTCGTCTCAACACCTTGGTTGTTGGCATATGGTACGAAGGTTCGATTTCGCAATAACAACGGAGAATAAAACAACATGAACAAGCGAAACACAACAATTTTTAGCGCAATCGCCTTGGTTTCACTAACAATTCTGAGTGCCTGCGGTGGTAGCGACTCAGCAGCAACAGATACAACTGCTGGAGCAACTACTGCTACTGGAGTTTCGCTTGTAGATGTTTGTCCCGCAACGATTGTCGTGCAGACCGACTGGTTCCCTGAGTCCGAGCATGGTGGTCTTTACCAACTCATGAGCGATGATGCTGTCGCATCAAAAGATACGGGTGCTGTAAGTGGTTCGCTGGTTGTCAACGGAGAACCAGCTGGTGTCAAACTCGAGATTCGTGCAGGTGGCCCATTCCTTGAGTCTCCTGTTGTCACAGAGATGTATCAAGACAATGCGATCACATTCGGTTACGTGGGCACCGACGTGGCAATTACTCGATACAACGATGCACCGACACTTGCTGTGTTCAATGCGTTGAACATCAACCCACAAGTTTTGCTGTGGGACGCAACCAAACATCCAGAAGCCACGACCATTGCTGACGCCGCCAAGACGATCAAATCTTTTTATGTCTACGGCGATCCTGCGTGGATGCGATATTTTGAATCGCAGGGATTGATTGAAAAGGGTCAGGTGGATTCAAACTACAAAGGCAACCTGTTGCTCTCTACAGAAGATGCTGCGCACCAGGGTTTCGCAACATCAGAGCCGTACAAGTACGCAAACCTTGAAAGTGGCGCAATCACAACCGGCTATCAACTCATTCATGATGCAGGCTGGAACTCGTACGCACAAAACTTGGCGATTCGAAAAGATCGACTCGAAGAACTGCGTCCTTGCCTTGAGAACATTGTTCCAATTTTTCAACAAGCACAACTTGACTACATTGCAGATCCAACACGTGCAAACGCAATCATCCTCTCAACCGTTGCTACATACGACAGCTGGTGGACACAGAGCGAAGGCGACGTTGCTAACGGCGCTGCATCCCAAAAAGAATTGGGAATCGTCGGCAACGGCGAGACACCAACTTTTGGCGATCTAGAAGAGGCTCGCGTAAATGACTTCATTGCGAAGGCAACGCCGATCTTGCGCGAGCAAGGCCTTGAGATTGCCGACATCGCTGCAGGCGACATTACCGACAATGAATTCTTGGATACTTCAATTACCTACCAGGGGTAGTTGAATCAGGCGTCTTTGACGCTCCACTTACGCTGGGCCACTGGATCTTTATCGCTCCAAGGGAAATTGATCCACTGGTCAGTGTGCTTCCACACGTAGTCGCACTTGATGATGGATTGTGACTTCTCGTATAACACGGCAAGACGGGTATCTGCTAGTTGACCCTTGCAAAACTCAAGTACGTGCTTCAACGTATGGCCAGTGTCGGCAACATCGTCAACGATCAAAACTTTTGAATCCTTCAAGTCGACGAGACTCGGCACGGGAGGAAGGATCATTGGCACTGCAAGCCGCTCATTGACGCCGGTATAAAACTCGACGTTCATGGTGTATGTGTTCTTGACAGAAAGCGCATAACCAAGAGCACCTGCCGCAAGCAGTCCACCGCGTGCAATTGCAAGAATAATGTCGGGTTCGTAGCCACTCTTGGCCACCATCACTGCAAGCTCGCGACTCGCGACTCCGAAGGACTCCCACGTCATTATTTCTCGTTCTTCGCTCAATTCGACCCCTTTATTGCATTCCGTGAAACCATCAATCTAGTTCATCAGTCGGCTACATAAGGGCAGTGACGGCATCCGCTCTCGCAACAATAATTGCGTGATGCCAAAAACTCGGCGGTCATGACCGAAAGCCCTGAGACCGGATCTTGATAACACGGCAAACGGGCAGCAACAGCCGAGGCATGGCGGCTCATTATTTCCCCAAAGCGTGGATGTGTACCCTGCAGACGGCGAAATATTGGCGTATTGAGATAGTCATCCCTGAGAATTGGGGGTGTCATAATGCTTCGAGCATCTCCCAAAATTGTGGCCAACTCTTTGAGACAACGCTTGGCTGATCGATAATCACTCCGGGCAATTTGAGCCCAGCAACACCAAAAGCCATCGCAATTCGATGGTCATGATGTGTGTCACACGTGCCACCGTGCAACGCTTGGGGTGAAATCTCAAGACCATCTTCGTATTCGACAACATTTGCACCCAGGCCACGCATTTCACGAGCAAGATCCCCAATGCGGTCACTCTCTTTGTTGCGGATGAAACCAACATTGCGAATTCGTGTTGGTGTCTTGGCAAACATCGCGACAATAGCGAGCGTTGGAACCAGATCTGATATTTCTGACATATCGATATCAACGCCCTGTAATGACTTATTTGCGTCGCGACCAACTGTGATTCCGGTGTTGTCTTCCGAAATATCACAGCCCATCTGTTGTAAGACGTCTACAAATCGACCATCTCCCTGCAACATATCTGAACGCATGCCTTCTACGCGCACGCGACCCCCCAGTACTGCAGCTGCAGCCAAAGGGTACGAAGCCGAACTTGCGTCGGGCTCGACAGCGAATTGGCAACCCACATACCCCCCGCCGCCAATCACGATGATTCGATTATCTGCAATACGCACATTTGCACCAAATGATTTCATTACTGACGCCGACATTGCAATGTACGGCAGCGAAATGACGTCTCCAGTCAGTTCAATCGTCAACCCATGTTCAAACATTGGCGCAATCAGCATCAACGACGTGACAAATTGCGATGACGTATCAGCCGCGACCTGAACCGAATGAGAGTACGACTCACCTCGCTGAACTGTAACGGGCAAACAATATTTATCGTTTTGCCACGAAACAATTGCGCCCAGTTGTTCTAATGCGAGATGCAAATCCTTCATCGGCCGACTGCGTAATGACGCATTGCCCGTCACCGTTATTGGGCTTCGACGCAATGCGCCAACGGCGGTAAGAAAACGCGCCGTAGTTCCAGCCAAATTGGCATCAACTGTTATTGCATCTGTGCGATTCAAATCAATTGATTCTTGAATATGGGCATCAGCACCGTCAAGCGAAAAAGTTGCACCAAGCATCATGAGGCCCTGCAGCATCGCTTGAGTGTCATCACCATCCGGTAACCCTTTGATAGTTGAGTCGCCACGCGCAAGTGCTGCGCATACCAGTGCTCGATGCGCAATCGACTTTGATCCGGGGACGGTAGCCACAGCATCAAGCGCTCCACTTTTTGTAGCGACTGCGTACTCGCTTTGTTGTGTCATGAAATCTGTTGCAAGATCGGTCTAAACCCACGTGCAATCAGACCGCCACGAAATACATCTTGACTGGACTGCTCGACTACAAGCACGAGAACTCCCCGTTCGCCCTCAACCGAGTGAGCAACTTCGAAGTTGGCAATGTTGACGCCGAGTTCTGCGGCCAGAGTAAATATCTCTGCGGCCGCACCAGATCGGTCAGGAATAGGAACTCTGACTTCCACAACATCCATCAGATCTCGAACACGACTTGGCAAATTAGACCGCGCAATGCGAGATTGCTGCAAACGCTTCATCAGTTCTTTGGAGTCACCTTGCTCAACAATCTGTTTCATATGGGCAAGACCATCAATCAGCCCATCCAGTGCAATCACGATTGCATCACGGTTCTCTTTGCAGATGTCGATCCATATCGCAGGATGCCCAGATGCGACTCGTGTCATGTCGCGAAAACCACCTGCGGCCAGACGCAATACCGCAACATGCTCTTCCGACCTCTCGCTTGCCAACCCCATTAACGCTGCTGCGGTCAAATGTGGAAGATGACTCACGATTGCCACCAGTTGGTCATGTCGCTGTGGATCAAGCACGACAATTTCGGAACCAAGTTCGGTCACAACTCCAGCAACGTGTTCGAAGTTACTGTCAGAAATTCCTATAGAGGGAGTCAACACCCAAACAGCACTCTCAAACAACTTGGCATCTGCACCGGCCAACCCAATGAGCTCACTACCAGCCATAGGGTGTCCACCAATAAACCGAGGATCGTTGATCTGCCCAACAAGATGGGCTTTTACACCACCTACATCAGTAACCAAACCAGTTGTCTCGGTTAACGCTCGAACTACCTGCTCTGCGATAGAAGACACTGGTGTCGCAACGAACGTGATATCAGCATCCCTGTCCACACCAATCTGATGAATGATTCCCAGTGAAAGCGCTTGGCGTTCGATTTCACCAACAGAATCACATCCAGTGACATGCCATCCCCTGCTCGACAGCGCTAGCCCCAGCGAACCACCGATCAAGCCAAGACCGAAGACATTCGCACGTTTTTGCGTCACAAGTGACAATTCTACTCGTGGGCTACTGAGCAACCGATTCAATTAACAGTTTGACCTCTGCATTCGTGAGATGCCTCCACTGACCAGGCAACAAGTGCCTATCCACGATTGGGCCTATGCGAACGCGAACTAGCCGTGCGACTGGATAACCGACTTCCTCGCACATGCGACGAATTTGACGATTTCTTCCCTCATGAATAACCACGCGCAAAACACCCGGCTGCAACTGACTCACATCAGCGGGTGCGGTCAATCCGTCATCTAACTCAATGCCATTTCGCATTCGACTTAAGGCAGTGTTGTTTACGCCTGTAGCCGAACACTCCACATGCACGAGATATTCCTTTTCCAATCCGAAACTTGGATGCGTGATTCGATTGGTCAATTCGCCGTCGTTGGTGAGCAGTAACAATCCTTCAGAATCGGCATCAAGGCGACCAACCGGAAACACCCGAGGTTCCAGTGGAACAAGATCAACAACGGTCTCACGTCCGTGCGTATCAATAGCCGTTGAGATCACATCAACTGGCTTGTTAAGCAAGTAGTACACAACATCGGGGCGAACACCCACTGGCGCACCATCAATTTCGATGAGATCTACTTCTACGTCGACCCTGCGTCCCAACACAGCAACCAAACCATTCACCGTCACCCGTTCGTCGGCGATCAACTCTTCGCATGCGCGTCGACTGCCCCAACCATGGCGAGCCAACACTTTTTGCAACCGCTCACCTTCAAACAACTGCTCGTCGCCTCCCGGCGTTGATGAATTAATAGTTACCCCTCAACTTCGTTTCGACTTGCACCCATTGGATTGGCTGGAACAATTCTGAGTCCTTGTTCGAGAGCCTCGACAACTTCGGCAGGCGGAACAAAATCGGCAATCGGTGGCAATGAAGCGAGCGAGTCAAGACCGAGGCGTTCAAGAAACATTGCTGTTGTACCAAACAAAATCGCTTGACCTGGTCCATCATCGCGAGAAACTTCTGTGATGTATCCGCGAGCTTGCAACGTACGCATCACTGCATCGGGATCAACCCCACGAATCGATGCAACTTGCTGGCGCGACAAAGGTTGCTTGTACGCAATAATCGCCAGTGTTTCTAATGCAGCCGACGAAATACGGGCTTGTTGACTATCAAGTACAAATCTTTCTACATACGCCGATACATCCGGGTGCGACTGAAAGCGGTATCCGCCTGCAACCTTGACCAATTGAAAACCATGTCCGGCTTCGGCATATGCCATTGACAATCTCTCGCACAGACCTTCCACAACGGAAATGGGCTGCTCAAGTAATTGAGCCAACAGTGTTGGGTCGACGGGCTCCATCGCCACCAACAAAATTCCTTCCAATGCGCGAACCACCTCGGCACTGATCTGCGTTTCTTCATCAGACATGTATAAAACCTTTCATTGCTACATCATCCTTCGTAGTCATCAATATTGAACACTGCTTCGAAACCAACGTCATTGCCACCGGTCCATAACACTTGAATGTCACCAAACTTGTCACTCTGCTCAAGATCAACTCGACCCTGCTTGTACAGCTCAAGAATCGCCAAAAACCGACACACGACTTCAATACGATCGTGGATTGCTTCGGTGAGTTGCGCAAACGTAACGCGACCAAGACTTGGCAATACATCCAGCAACTCCATCAGCGCTTCCGCGACACTTGCACGAATAGGCGCCACGTGAAAGAGGTCGATAGTTGTTGGTGGCTTTGGTTGAACTGCGCGCATGAACGCGCGTTGCAAACGCACTGGATTCACACCTTCTAAAAGATCGGGCATCAACTCGGCAAAGCGCTCATCAGGGCCAGCCATGCGCGCAAAGCTCAATCCTGCTTTTTCAACCAAATCACTGAACACACTGGCAACATCCTTAAACGTCTTGCAGTCCAACAAGCGAGCAAGCAGTAAATCACGTTCTTCCCAGAGAGCAAGCTCCTCATCAAGGTCCATGTCAGCCTTGCCAGGCAACAGACGACGGGTTTTAAGTTCGACAAGTGTCGCAGCGATCAACAAAAACTCAGTGGCAATCTCGAGATCAAAGGTCTGCATCTTTTGCACTTCAACCAAATATGCCTCGACTATTCGCAACAACGACACCTCATGAATATCCACCTCCTCTTGCAAGATGAGATGCAGGAGCAAATCGAATGGGCCATCAAAGACCGGGGTGTTCACCTCATACGCCATCGCGCTCAAGGTTATATCAAACAGGCCTTTGCTTGATTGTTTGCACTAGCGTTGTGGCGTGGCCAGAGTCCTTTCCTGCATCCAACCGACTGGCGAAGTCCATCTCGGCAATTATTTAGGCGCACTTCGCAATTGGGTCTCGGGTCAGCACACAAATGATGTTTTTCATGGCATCGTCGACTTGCACGCACTCACCATTACCGACACCCCTGGCGTGCTTGGAAAGCAAACGCTGCAATTGGCTGCAATATTGTTCGCCGTAGGGCTCGATCCTCAAATCGCAACAGTTTTTGTGCAAAGCCACATTCCCGAACACAGTCAATTGGGTTGGATCATGGAGTGCACGGTCAGTTTCGGCGAACTCAGTCGAATGACCCAATTTAAAGATAAGTCAGCAAAGCGTGAGGCGGATTTTGTATCGGCTGGGCTCTTTACCTACCCAGCCCTCCAGGCTGCAGACATCCTGCTCTACGATGCGGCCGAAGTACCTGTTGGCGACGACCAACGGCAGCACATTGAAATCACCCGTGACATAGCTCTTCGCTTCAACCATCGTTTCGGTGACACATTTGTTGTTCCAAAAGCCGTGACTCCACCGACGGGCGCTCGAGTGATGGATTTGCAGGAACCAACCAACAAAATGAGTAAGTCTGGTGACGGTGAAGCTGGAATCATCTATCTACTCGACGACCCAGCATCGATCGTCAAAAAATTCAAGCGTGCCGTCACTGATAGCGACAACGAAGTGGAGTTCGACCGCGAGCGCAAGCCAGGTGTCAGCAACTTGCTCGAAATTCTCGGCGCAGTCACCAACGAGTCGCCTGCTTCACTAGCAACGACGTACACACAGTACGGAAAACTCAAACAGGACACCGGTGAGGCTGTTGCCGAAATGCTTCGTCCAATTCAGACCCGCTATCACGAACTCATGGCCGACCCGGCTGAACTCAGCAACTTGCTTGCACTTGGTAAAGATCGTGCATCAAAAGTTGCACAAGCAACTCTCGCTCGGGCGCACAGCGCAATTGGTTTGTATCCAAGCAACTAACAGCTAACGCTGCATGTAGTAGCTAAATATCATCAGCTCGATTGAGCGCGTTCTTTAGTTCACCGACACACGAGCCTTCAACCATCACAATAGTGATTTCGTCACTGCCGATGGACCTCAGCATCGCAGCACCAATTGCTTCATGATCGTGGTACTGGCGAAAGCGATTCGTGCGCGACCCCACAAGTGTTGCAATAACCCGAGCCAAAGTTCCGAGACGTGCTGCCGACTTACCCACATCATGCAACAAGGCTCCGGCAATCTCAGAAGAGTTTGAAGACGGTCGATACTTCACAAACCTACGACCAACCAACACACTATGCCGACGATCCTGCGCCATCATCTTGTTCCACAAATCAAACTCGCTTGGTGTCAACACTGAGTGCACCCACTGACGCTCTATCTCTTGCACCTGTGCAGGCACCAGAGACAGCACGAAGCGTTTAGCAAGGTGTGAAATTTTGCTCATTGATGCGCCTTCGCACGTGCGCGTGGATGCGACTCGCGATACATCTCGAACAGCACCTCATTGTCAACCTTTGTGTACACCTGCGTCGTGCTCACCGATGCATGACCCAGCAGTTCTTGGACGATTCGAAGATCGGCCCCGTGGACAAGCATGTGAGTTGCGCAAGAGTGTCTAAGCACGTGAGGTGAAAGCTCACTCTTGATGCCAGCCAACATCGCATATTTTCGCACAATCCCCCATGCTGCTTGCCGTGATAAACGTGTGCCACGAACTCCAAGAAAAACGGCGTCAGCATGATCGCGTTTCGCCCACTGTTGCGGACACAACATGGGTCTTCCACCCGCTCCCAGCCAAGACTCAAGAGCTTCCTTTGCGTGACGGCCGAACGGAACGATTCTCTCTTTAGAACCTTTACCGAACACTCGAGCGACGTTGCTCTCCATGTCCACATCGCTCATGGAAAGTCCACAAGCTTCAGACACACGGGCACCAGTTGCATACAAGAATTCAAGTAATGCACGATCACGTACTGCCAACGAGTCAACACCGGTCACTGCGTTCAGAAGTAATTCAACTTCCTCCTCGCTCAATGCTTTAGGTATTCCTGAAGGAACCTTGACGCCATCTATGAATGCAGTCGGATTGTCGGTACGTAGACCTTCGTCAAGCATGAAGCGATGAAACATGCGGATGGCAGCGAACTGCCGAGCAATACTTTTTGGAGCGCGTTCATTCGCACGCAGTTGCCCCACATACTTTTCTATTACTGCTGGTTTGACAACCCGCGAGTTTGATTTGGCACCAACGAGATACGACTCATACTGCGCAATATCTCTTCCATAGGCCTCAATCGTTCGATCCGATCGACCCTGTTCTACCCGCATCCAGGTCAAGAATCGTTCGCGATCGGTCAGACTCGTCATTTGCCAGAAGCACTTTCGGCTCGGAGCACTTGATCTGCGCGAAGTAGACCGACCACAGCCATCGCGTTATCAATTTCACCTGTCTCGATCATTCGCAAAGCATCATCAAGGAGCAATATCTCGACTGTCATGTCGTCTTCCTCAGGGCCGTGCCGATCCATGGCTACTTCTGTCAATCCCACAGCGAGAAATAGTTGCACAGCAGCATTTGTAATTCCGGGAGCCTGCAAAATCTGACCAAGTGGTCGCACATCCGAAGAAGTAAACCCAGTCTCTTCCTGTAACTCTCGCAGTGCAGTAGCTTGCGGATCTTCCCCTGCCACATCCCTCATGCCTGCAGGAATCTCGAGACTGTAGGCACCAAGCGCTGGCCGATACTGCCGCACCATCACCACCTCATAACGCCCACTCGCATTGAGACGCACTGGAACTATGCCGGTCGCTCCTGGGGACTCAACATAGGTACGCACAAATTCCTCGCCACGAGGAGATCGAAAGCGACTCTGTACGAGTTTCCATAACACCCACTCGTGCAGAACTGTTCGTGAGATGCGCTCAAAATGCGCCATCAGAAATATTGTCCGATGAAACTACGACTTCGCGTCCGCAGAAGCCGCGCGGTCGGCCGATCGCGAAGTACTTTCAGTGAGAGCTCGACGAGCGAGTGCCGCACCAATCAATTCGCGAAACAATGGATGCGGCCTGTCAGGACGACTCTTGAATTCGGGATGCGCTTGAGTGGCAACCCAAAATGGATGATCCTGTAGTTCGATAAATTCGACCAAACGCTTGTCGGGCGAAGTTCCGCTGCAGATAAATCCTGCTTCTTCGAATCGACTTCGATATGTGGAATTGAATTCATAGCGGTGACGATGCCGTTCACTCACAACTGGCTCGCCATATGCATTTGCAACTTTGGTTCCTGGGGTAAGAACTGCGTAATATGCACCGAGACGCATCGTTCCACCCTTGTCGGTGACATCTCGCTGATCGTTCATGATGTCGATTACCGGATGTTGAGTGGACAGATCAAACTCTGTTGAGTTGGCATCTTCCATTCCCAATACATGTCGCGCAAACTCAACCGTCATGACCTGCATGCCCAGGCATAGTCCAAGACACGGAACTAGGTTCTCTCTCGCAAATTCAGCAGCTCTGATCTTGCCCTCAATGCCGCGTGGACCGAATCCACCTGGAATAACTATTCCGTCCAGAGTCGTCATCCGATCATCGGCTAGTAGACCCTCAACATCTTCAGCCTGGATCCACACGATCTCGACTTTTGCTCCGTGATGAAAACCCGCATGTTTCAAACTCTCAACAACCGAAAGATACGCGTCTTGCAACTGAACGTATTTCCCAATCAGACCAATCCTGACTGGAGCAGTTGACGCTTCAACTCTTGCGACCAATTGTCTCCAAGGAGTCAGATCAAGTGGCGCATCAATTTTTAAGACTTCGCAAATCTGAGTATCGAGACCTTCGTCGTGCAGAATCAAAGGCAGCTCATAAATATTTTTGACATCAGCAGCATTGATGACATTCTTTTGATCAACGTCGCATTGGCCAGAAATCTTGCGCTTCAATTGATCGCCGATGGGCTCCTCGCTGCGACAAACAATCAAATCTGGCTGAATACCGCGCGATCGCAACTCGGTGACGCTGTGCTGTGTCGGCTTCGTCTTCTGCTCACCGCTCGGACCAATAAATGGCACCAACGTTACGTGTACATAGCAAATGTTGTCACGACCGACTTCATTTTTGAACTGGCGAATGGCCTCGAGGAACGGAAGGATCTCGATGTCGCCAACGGTTCCACCAACTTCCGTAATCACCACATCAACATCATCAGTGGCCAGCCGTTGAATGCGTCGCTTAATCTCATCAGTCACGTGCGGAATGACCTGCACAGTACGACCTAGGTAATCACCACGACGTTCTGCGGCCAAAACCGCTTGGTAAATACTCCCCGTCGTCGCATTGGACGAACGTGACAGATTCTCATCGATGAAGCGCTCGTAGTGACCAAGATCGAGATCGGTTTCACCACCATCATCGGTAACAAAAACTTCTCCGTGTTCAAACGGATTCATTGTGCCTGGATCGACGTTGATGTACGGATCCAATTTTTGCATCGTGACTCGAAGACCACGCATTTTTAGTAAGCGACCAAGCGAGGAAGCAGTGAGACCTTTACCAAGCGAACTTGCAACACCACCTGTTACAAACACATGCTTTGGCACTACTTGCTCCCGTCTCTGTGCGGAGCGCTCCCGACTGGGACCAGATACTCCACGACGGAAGATAAGCATACCCTCAACAGGGCTAGCGGCGTGAACGCCCCTGACCGCTCGAACGACCGCTAGAAGCTTTGAGGAGTTCGGAGGCGTAGTTGAGGGCAGATTCCTCCGCCATTCCACCTGACAGCATTCGCGCAATTTCTTGGACCCGATCTTGAGCGCCCAATTCGCTTGCTTCGGCAAAAGTCTGCTTCGACTTCACCGTCTTTGACACTTTGATCTGTCGATGAGCCGCAGCCGCAACTTGGGCAAGGTGCGTCACAACCAAGACCTGATGCCGCTTTCCCAGTTGCGCCAATGCGTCCGCAACAGCAACTGCGGCTTCCCCACCGATTCCCGCATCTACTTCGTCGAAAACCAATGTGGCCGGTCCTTCAGTGAGCACCAAGCGGAGCGCCAGCATTGTGCGCGCCAACTCACCACCCGACGCGACTTTCGTGAGCGGCAAAGGCGGTGAACCGGGGTTTGCAGCAAGCAGGAACGTAACGTCGTCGCCAGCGTCATTGCCAACTGAGACATCCACTACCGCATGAGCCATCGCCAACGTGCGGAGATGCTGCTGCACAGCCTTTGCCAATTTTGGCGCAGCCGCCCTACGTGCATCACCAACTACCTTTTCTGCAGTCCGAAGCTGTTGCACCGCAGCAGCGCGGTCAGAATCCAGCGTTGCAGCTCGAGCTTCAAAACTCTCCAGTTCATCAAGTCTCTGTCCACTTTCGGCTCCATAGGCGATTACTTCGTTGAGTGAATCTCCATATTTACGACGCAAGTCAACGAGCAGATGTCGTCGTTGACGAACCTCATCCAATTTGGACGGGTCCTCCTCGATCGTTTCGGCTACATCACGCATTTCTCTCGCAACGTCGTCAATCTCTGCCTGCACGTTCTTCAAACGCTCACCGAGCGCTACAAATGTCTCGCGATGACTAATAGCCGCTATTGATCGACCAACCACATCGCTCGCCCCATCATCATCTTGCAATGCTGCTGCCGCCACATAGAGGGCCTCACGGTGGGCCACCGCATCAGCCAACAAGTCTTCCGAACGAGAGAGGTCTTCGTCTTCGTCTGGGCTCTGCAGATTTGCATCAGCTATTTCTTTCACCTGAAATCTCAATAGATCGATTTCGCGAGCGCGAGCACGTTCGTCGCCACCAAGCGTTGCAAGGAGCGCTTCAATTTCGGTTAATCGTGCGCGAGCATTACGTAGTGGTTCGAGGTCGACTCCACAGAAGTGATCGAGAGCAAGCCTCTGAGCTGATGCTCCCAACAAACTTTGGTGCGCATGCTGTCCATGCAGATCAACGAGTTCAGCACCATATTCGGCAAGTTGCGCAACTGTTGCAAGTCGTCCATTTACATACGCGCGTGAACGGCCAGTGACAGGTACGACCCGACACAAAATCACTTCGCTCTCGTCGGTAACGAATCGACCTTCCACTCGAGCCTCTTCGCATCCAGTGCGAACAACGGAAGCATCAGCTCTACCACCAACGAGTAAATCGATCGCTTCAACCAACATCGTCTTACCTGCGCCGGTTTCGCCTGTTAAGGCAACGAGACCCTCGCCGATGGATAGATCTAGGTTTTCGATTACTCCGAGATTCTCAATGTGTAATTCACTGAGCATCAATCGTCTCCGAGACCAAATTTGGTGCGCACGATCTGGTGAAACTTTGGAGTCTTGAATCGCAAAAACTCTGCGGTACAAGTGTCTGGAGCAAAACTCACGACATCGCCTTGCGTCAAGCTCATTACTTTGCGACCATCAAGCGCCATGTCAACTGGTCGTGTACCGACAACTTCGATCAACAACGACTCGTGCGGGTCGAGCACAAGAGCTCGATCAAACAACATGTGAGGCGAAACTGGAGTAACAAGCAGAGCACGATGTCGCGGCGACACGACTGGACCACGAGCAGACATTGAATACGCGGTACTTCCAGTTGGAGTAGAAACAATCAAACCATCTGCGGAATACGTAGCAAACAATTCAGAGTTAATAACGACATCAAGCCAAACCGTATGACCAGACTGTTGTTTTTCAAGTACCGCTTCGTTGAGCGCTCTCCACGAAAGATCAGTGCTTCCATCAGCTCTCTTCAGCAACACAGAAAGCATCATTCGCTTATCAATAATGAAATCTTTGTCTTGCCTGCCTTCTGACCAACGCTGCAGGGATGAGATGCACTCGGATGGTTCGATTTCGGTTAAATAACCAAGAGTTCCTACGTTGACTCCAAGTATAGGCACCGGAGCGCCATCCAACAGATGAACTGCACGCAACACTGTTCCGTCGCCGCCCAGTGACAACACGATGTCGGCGTCCATTGCTGCTCGCTCGCTAGCCAAATGCTCGCAACCTCTCGCAATTGCGTCAGCTGGCAACATCCACAACTGGTGGCCGTGTTTTGCACACCAGGCTTCCAAATCGACCAACAACTGGGCGATCTCGCCGCGTGTGTGGTGAGAGACCACAAAAATGGATTTCATC
>WLKU01000110.1 GCA_009701105.1 Actinomycetota bacterium
AACGCATGAATGGGCTCGACAACAACAGTGTTGGCGCAAAGTCGGTCAGCCGATCGGCGAGTGCGGCAGCCTGCAGAATTCCTTTATCATCCAACGGGCGTTTGCGATCATCATTGTTGTTGGCGGGGTCTTCGAGCCACTTGCTGCGTTTGCCGGCCTTGGCGTGGCGAACTAAAAAGAGTGGCATGCGACGTCAATCTAGCGATGTAATGAGGCAGACTTGATACAGGAGAGATGAACAATGGGCTTTTTTGATCGCAATCGTGAACAACTTGCAAATAAGGGCATCGATAATGCTCGATTGCCGCCAGGTCAGTATTTGACTGAGCGATTTCCTGTGCTGCACGTTGGTGATGTGCCTACGTATGCACCAGGAGATTGGGATCTCAAGATATTTGGTCTTGTCGACAAACCATTCACGATCAATTTGGATGAATTGAAAAGCATGCCGGCCGTGACATTGCTGACCGATATTCATTGCGTGACCAAGTGGTCAAAGTTTGACACCACATGGAAGGGTGTGCGCGTACGCGACTTGTTTGAGCGCGCTGGAATGCAATCAGGTGCTGCGTACATCATGGGTCATGCCGAGCACGGCTACACGGCCAACCTGCCACTTGGTGATGTGCTGCTCGACGAATCACTCGTGGTCTATGAGTACGAAGGCGAAGAGATCGAGCCAATTCATGGCGGCCCCGTTCGATTGCTCGTGCCTCATTTGTATTTTTGGAAATCTCCGAAGTGGTTGCGCGGTCTTGAATTACGTGCAACAGATGCGCCAGGGTTCTGGGAACAAAATGGATACAACATGTACGGAGATCCGTTTTTGGAACAGCGTTTTTGGGGCGACTAAAACGTTCTAAAAGTTTGCGCTAAATAGCTAGATAGTCGTTGCGCAAAACGTATCGCCCTGTGGGAGCGATGCAGACAACTCTGGTGAAGTGTCACCGTAAATTGCGGTGAGCATGCCTTTCACCATTCCGCGGTCGACTGCACAAATAACTGGATGCTCAATTGCGACGTCGCCAAATGGGCAGTGGTTGTTGACAATGCGCAACTGATTGTTGCGTTGATCGGTGTGCGCGGCAAAACCATGCGCGGTGAGTGCGTCGGCGACAGCTTGCAGTGCCGAGCGAAGCGATCGGTGTCCGGCAGAGATGTCGTCGCCTTTGAAACCTGCAGCCATCGCAGCACCGTATTGCTGACCAACTTGCTCGGCCATGATCTCTGCATCTTTGGTTGGCAGCAGTGCAAGTGCTTTGCCCAAGAGTGAAAGAACTAAGTCTTCGCTGCGCACGGGAAACGTAAACTCGGCACCGTCGCCAACAATGCGATAGCGCTTGGAAGGACGACCAGCACCGCCGCCTTCAACGCGGTCGACGGCAACCTCGAGGTATCCGCCAGCAGCGAGCTTGTCGAGATGGTGTCGAGCGACGTTTGGGTGCACATCAAACTTGGCTGCAACTTGGGCTGCTGTTACACCTGTCTCATAGTCGCGAGCAAAAAGGTAAACAGCGCGACGTGTTGGATCGCCAAAAGCAGATGTGATCGCTGACACGGTCGCAGTGAAAGAACCCGACGTGTGATTAGCCGATTTGCTTGGCACACAGGTATTGTACCTATGGCCGTAGTGCAAATTATGTTGCGCAACTTATTGGAGTCAAATGTCAGTATCACAACCCACCATTGACCAACTGATCGACGCCTTGCGCCCTGTGCAGGACCCAGAGCTACACCGGTCCATTGTCGACTTGGGCATGGTGCGGGACGTCGTCATCGACAAAAAGGGCACCGTTGGGCTCACAGTGGTACTCACCATTGCGGGCTGCCCATTGCGCAACGAGATTCAGACTCGTGTCAACACTGCACTGCGCGCACTTGATGGCGTGAGTGATGTCAATCTCAATTTCGGTGTGATGAACGATGACGAGCGAGCAGCAGTGCGTCAGATGCTCAACGGCAATCCTGGCGCAACTGCGGGCTCTGCTCCGGCTCAAGGCCACGCAGAAGGTCGCACAATTTCATTTGCACAGCCGGGCTCAAAGACGCGACCAATTTTGATTTCATCTGGCAAAGGTGGCGTTGGTAAGAGCAGCGTCACTACAAACATTGCTGTTGCAATGGCCGCGCTCGGATACAAAGTTGGCATTGTCGACGCCGACATTTACGGTTATTCAATTCCGCGCATGCTCGGCACCGATCGCGACCCAGTTGTAATCGACAACATGTTGTTGCCACCAGAGGCATGGGGTGTGCGTTGCATCTCTATTGGATATTTTGTTCCTGAAGGCCAGGCTGTTGTATGGCGCGGACCAATGTTGCACAAAGCACTCGAGCAGTTTTTGACAGATGTGTATTGGGACGAGCCGGACTTCTTGTTTATTGACATGCCACCTGGCACGGGCGACATTGCGTTGAGCCTGAGCCAATACTTGCCGCGAGCAGAAGTACTCGTGGTCACAACGCCGCAAGAGGCTGCACAAAAAGTTGCGCGTCTGTCAGCAGCAATGGCGGTCAAGGTCAATTTGCCAGTGCGTGGCATTATCGAAAACATGTCGTGGTTTACGGGCGACGACGGCAAGCGCTACGAACTCTTCGGCAAAGGCGGCGGCCAAATCTTGGCTGACGAACTCAATGTTCCGTTGCTCGCACAGATTCCACTGCTCAATGCACTACGCGAAGGTGGCGATGATGGTCGCCCAATTGCTGCTGTTGCACCAGACAGCGAAGTTGGAAAGGCGTTCTTTGCGATTGCTAAGTACATCGCAGAAGACATGAAGCCGAAGAAGATTTTCAGTGCAGCACTGAAAGTGAATTAGACTGAGACCTTATGGAAATTCGCATCGGCATCATCCAGTCAGTTCGTGAAATCACTCTTGAAATTGATGACGAAAAAGCACAGTCCAAGTTCAAGGCCGCTTCTGAGGCTGCGCTCGCCGGCAAGACCGAGACGCTGACCGTTGTCGACAGTCGTGGACGCGAGATCATGGTGGCTGCAAGCAAGATCGCCTATGTCGAATTTGGTGCTCCTGAGGGTGCACGCAAAATGGGTTTTGGTAGCTGACAACTTCGAGAGTCCGAAGTGAGACAGAATAAGACTGTCCTATGCCAACCCTGATCGAACTAGCCCACGAACACACAGACCTCGAGCAGGGCGCAGTCGAGCATCTTGCGGCATTGGTCTCCGAATGGGGAATGCTGGCCGACTTTTGTTTTGCCGACATGTTGCTCTACATACCAGTTGGCAAAGAACGCTGGCTCATCAGCGCCCAAGTGCGTGCGGCAACTGGGCAAACTCTGTATCACTCTGACTATGTAGATACGTGGGCGAGTGACACCGAGCGAATTTTGCTCGACAAGTGCATCAAGTCGGACGGAACGGTGCAGGGTGAGATTTTCGTGCAAGCCATCAATGGTTCGGCCAACATGCTCGCAATTCCAGTGCGTTACGAAGGACGCATCATCGCAGTGTTGTCGCGTGAATGGGTGGTCGACAATGCACGTCGGCCAGGGCAACTTGAAACTACGTATGCCGAGATATTTTCGAAGCTCGCAGAGATGGTTGGGCAAGGTTTGTTTCCATTTGAGGGCAGAGTGGCCGACGCGAGTGTTGCCCCGCGAGTCGGTGACGGCGTGATTGTGCTCGACGCTGCAACGCGCGTGCGGTACGCATCGCCAAACGCGGTGTCTGCTTTGCATCGAGTTGGTGTGAGCGCCAATGCGATCGGGCAAACACTTGCCGAACTAGGAGTGGCAGAGACCGCGGCACGAAATGCGTATGAGCGCAAAGAGCCAGTGATCGAAGAGATCGAGCAGACAACAGAGGTAACGCTGCTCACGCGAAGTATTCCGTTGCTGCGACAAGGCGATGTTCATGGTGATGTTGAGGTAACCGGGGGTGTGTTGTTGTTGCGCGACGTTTCCGAGCTGCGTCGCCGCGACCGATTGTTGCTGACTAAAGATGCGACAATTCGTGAGATTCACCACCGTGTAAAAAACAATTTGCAAACGATTTCTTCATTGTTGCGATTGCAGGGACGTCGACTCACATCGCCAGAGGCCAAAGAGGCAGTGGCCGAGTCTGTGCGACGCATTCGCACGATTGCGCTCGTACACGAGACGCTTTCTCGCGAACCTGGTGAAGACATCTCATTTATCGAGATCGTACGACCATTGATGCGCTTGGTTGAAGAAGGTTTGCAGTCAGCCGATCGTCCAGTGACATTTCAGGCAAAGGGTGACGGCGGGCGACTGCCAGCAACTATTGCAACACCCTTGTCGGTTGTGATTCTTGAGTTGTTACAGAACGCAGTTGATCACGGATTTCCAGAGGGCAGTGCAGGCGGCGCAGTGATGGTTGTTCTCGCACACGACGAAGACGAATTGCACATTCAAGTTGTCAACAACGGCATTGCGCTGAGCCCGGATTTTGACTTTGCTAAGGCAACTGGGCTGGGGCTTTCCATCGTGCGCACGCTTGTAACTACAGAACTCGCTGGCACTATCGAGATGCGACAAGCAATTCAAGCGGATGGTGTTTCGAGTGGCGTTGCGATGACCAAAGACGGCCAGGGCACAGTGGTCGATCTGCGCTTGCCGGTGTCGGCAAGAAATTAAGCCGGTTACTGAAGACTTGGCTTAGGCAGTTGCGCGGGCTGCGCGACGCTCTGCAGCCATTTTGCGTCGAACATCACGACGCTCATCTTCTGACAAACCACCCCAGATACCACAGTCTTGATTGGTCTCTATTGCAAACTCGAGGCACTCGCGCTTGACGGTGCACTCACAACAAACATTCTTTGCTTCACTGATCTGCAAGAGGGCTTGGCCAGTCGTGCCAATTGGGAAGAA